>CAZMDV010000321.1:0-3597 GCA_964564875.1 uncultured Salinivenus sp. | reverse complement strand
TCGGCCATGTACCACCGCCACGGTCGCTCTACGCCCTTCGAGATGCCGATGCGCGACGAGCAGGCGACCTCGTGCTCCGCGACGTCCCGCCCGCCGGCGAGGTACAGTGGGGGCTCGGTCAAGGTGGATTTGTGCGCGTCCCCCGCTACGTCGAAGGCCTCAGTAAGCTTGCCAGGGCCATTCGTCAGGTCCACTCGCCGCTGGACGCCTCGCGCCTGGTGCATGAAGTCGACGCCAGACACGGGCTCGACGGCCCGGATCAAGACAGCGCCGGCCGTGCCCTGGGACTGGGTCACGACGTTGAGGAGCCAGTGGACACCATAGATGAGGTACACGTAGGCCGTCCCCGGGGGCGCAAACAAATCCCGGCCCCGTCCCTGCCCCGATACGACTCCCGTCTTGGGATCCTTGGAAAGATGCGAAGCATGACACGCCGGGTCATCTTCGGTATACGCCTCCGTCTCCACGATACGGCCCTCAAGTCGGCCCGCATGGGGGTGCTCATGGACGAGACGCCCGCCGAGCAGATCCTGTGCGACCTGAACGGTGGGTCGATCGAAGAACGTGGGAGACAGGGACGCCATAACACTGTGAACAGTTGGGGGGCAGACCGGTAGATCCTGTGCTCGGCAATATTCCGAAAATTCCGCCTATGTCTTTTTCTCCCCCCCTAGATGAGGCCGTCATGGACGCGGCGTTCGAGGCCGACGCCTACGGGGTTCTTGAACTCACTGTGCCTGAGTCTCACGTCCGGCTCCGTCCCAACACCGAGCACAATCGCGTCCATGTCCGCGGATTCGTGCCCAGTGTTGATCCCGAGTCCGCCCGCGAGATCTTCGATCGAAGGGAGATTTCCACCCATCAGGCACGGGACCGGCTTCACGTCTTCGGAAAACATCTTTCGGCCAGCGCCGAGGACTGGCGGTGGCGCTACGCCCATTCCACTGCCGTCCATCTTGACGTCCACCTTCCTCCCGCCATGGACGTGACGGCCCGGACGCCCGGCGGTACGGTCGATGCGTCTGGGCTCACGGGGGCCTTGGAGTTCACAGTAATGGGCGGGTCGGTCCACACCGAGCAGCTGGACGGCCCCCTCGACATTCAAGGAAGCGGCGGAACGTTGACGGTTCAAGACTGCTCCGGATCGCTCCTCGACCTGCAGTGGTCGGCCGGTGAGGTAACGCTCGAAAAGATCACGGGGGCGTCAACGACCCTCCGGGCGATGTCGGCCCCGACCACTCTCCGCGACATCCACAGTTCTGCGGACGTTGCCGTGCACGGCGCCCCCCTCACGCTGCGGAACCTCGACGGTCCGTCTGAGGCGCAGGTGCGAGGAGGTCCTCTCACGTTCTGGGGCGCCCCCACCCACGACACGTCTTTAATGGCGGTCGGCGCCCCCCTGCGGGCGCGCCTCCCTCCCTCCTACTCCGCCACACTGAGCCTTTCCGGTGCACGAGTAACTCTCGACGACGCGTTTGCTTTCGATGGCGAGCAGACGGACGAGCGCGTCAAGGGCACCCTCAACGGCGGTGGTCCGAAGCTGCACGCCCACGCCGTTCAGGGTTCCGCGCAGTGCCACCGTCAGGATGAGGCCTAAAGCGGGATGTGTAACGAGCAGGTCGGGGAGACTTTCCTCACACGTCCCGGTGATGCGTTCACACCACAACGGTCAGCGAGCGGCCCGCGCCCCCGACCAGCGGGATCGGAAGAAACCACCTACGTCCGCTCGATCGCGAGGGCCACGCCTCCCCCGGTCCCATGACAGATGGAGGCCATGCCCATCGCACCGTCGTATTGACGCAGGGCGTGGAGGAGCGTCACGGTGATGCGGGTGCCGGAGGCCCCGATGGGATGGCCCAGCGCGATGGCCCCGCCGTGCACGTTTAACTGATCGTACGGCACGTCGAGCTCGCGGTGGAAAAGGATGTTGTTGATCGCGAAGGCCTCGTTGTTTTCGAAGAGGTCGTAGTCGTCGAGCGTCGTGTCGGTCGCGTCGAGGACGTTGTGGACGGCCGGGATCGGGGCCTCAGGGAAGCGCCACGGCTCGCGCGCCGACCAGCCGCCCCGGTGCACCTGTGCAAGCGGCGTAAGGCCGTGCGCCTCGACCGCGTCGGCACTGGCGAGCAACACGGCCGCCGCCCCGTCGGAAATCTGGCTGCTATTGCCCGCCGTCAAGACGCCGTCCTTCGCAAACGCCGGGCTCAGATTGGAGAGGCCCTCCGCGGTCGTATCCGCCCGAATCCCTTCGTCGGCCTCCAGCGTCTCGGGGCCGGAGCGGGTCTCGTACTCGACCGGCGTGATCTCGTCGTCGAAGTGCCCCTCCTCCGTCGCCTCGGCGGCCCGCTGCTGCGATTGGGCCGCAATCTCGTCGAGCGCCTCCCGTCCGATGTCGTGCTCCGCGCAGAGCCGCTCGGTCTGCTCGCCCATCGCCTCCCCGCTGTTCGGGTCACTGAGGCCGTCTCGCTGCATGATGTCCTGCAGCTGCTCGCCACCGGGGGAGAGCGTATAGCCCCACCGCGCCCCAGAATCCAGGTAATACCCGGCGTCGGACATCGACTCGGTGCCTCCCGCCAGAATGAGGTCCGCCTCCCCGGCCTTGATCATCGTCGCCCCGTTCATGATCGACATCATACTGGAGGCGCACACCATGTCCACGGCGTAGCCGTCGATGCTCTCGGGAATGCCGGCCTGCAGGGCGGCCTGTCGCGGCACGAGCTGGCCGTGACCGGCGCGGAGCACGTTGCCGAAGACGTAGAGGTCGAGCCCGCTGCCTTCCACGTCGGCCCGGTCGAGGGCCGCCCGCATTGCGGGGGCAGCGAGGTCGACGGGCGAGTGGCCCTGGAGCGCGCCCCCGAAGCGGCCGATGGGGGTGCGGACGGCAGAAGCAATGTAGACGTCACGCATTGAATTGACAGGGATTGGTGAGAAGAGACTGATCGATCACATGAGTCCTCGTTGGGGCCCTCAGACCTCCTTCAAGTCGCGGATCTGAGCCCGGAGGGCCTCGGGATCCGTCGTGGGCGCCTCGCACTGGAAGTCCTGGCACACGTAGGCGGCGGCCGCGCCGTCGAGCGGCGTCTGGGCGGCCGTGAAGGGGGCGAGGTCGGTGATGGCGGGGGCCTCCCCAGGCGGACGATGGAGCGTCGCGGTGGTTGGGGTGTAGGCATCCCACAGCACCCGAACGAGCGCCGTCGTGTCGTCGGCGTCTCGCTCCCCAGCCACGACGACCTCTCGCGGGGCGTCCAGGGCCCAGTGCAGGCCCGCGAGCAGCGCCGTAAAGCCGGTGGGCCGACTCCGAGCGCTCGATCCGGCCCACTCGCTCAGCGCCGCCGCGCGCTCTTCGTACTCGGTCCGTCCCGTAAGGCGCGCCAGCCGGAGCAGATTCATCAACTGAATCGAGTTGCCGGACGGCATGGCGCCGTCGGTCGACTCTTTGGGGCGCACGATGAGCGCCTCCCCGTCGTCCGGCGTCATGTAAAAGCCGCCGCCCTCGGCATCCCAGAAGCGATCGAGACAGGCGTCCAGGTGATCCTTGGCAGCGCGGAGCCACTGCGGCTCGAAGGTCGTTTCGTAAAGCTCCAGGAGGCCCCAGGTGAG
>CAZMDV010000320.1:0-3598 GCA_964564875.1 uncultured Salinivenus sp. | reverse complement strand
GACGCTTGACCTAAACGAGCACCTCATCCAGCGGGAGACGTCGACCTTTTTCGTGCGGGAGGGGCAGGACCTCGTGGTGTGGGGCGTGGTGCAGCACGTGATTCACGAGGTGTCGTGAGGTATTGCGTATTCCGTATTGCGTATTTTATGCAGGCATCAGACGTCGATACGCAATACGCACTACGCAATACGAGTCAGGCCTGGCACTCGCTAAATTTTCAGTCTCCCTCCTCATTTCCGGCAGCGCCTCCCTCATGAACACCGCCGTTGCCCTCGTCGACTGCGAGAACTTTTACGTGAGCTGTGAGCGCGTCTTCGACCCGTCGCTGCGGCGCAGTGAGCTTTGAACGGTGGCCCGGCGGCAGGGCGAGCGCGACTGGTCCATGAAGCGCGAACAATGCTCGCCCCACTACACGACGCGGTGGAGCGCCTTATCGGTGGCGACGGCGTAATCCGGCGGCGTCGTGTCGCACTGCGTTCGGTAGAGAGGTGTCGGACATCAGCCTGCCGCGGGGGGGCAGTGGGAGACGGAGACCGCTGGCGTTGCGACCCGGTCGAAACTCGGACCAAATACTGACGCACAAAAAACTCATGCCTCGACGGCTGCCGGGACCGCCTACCATGCTCGGGGGGCTGACCGGCTTTGCATATGGGCGTTTGGGACGCGGGGATCGGGAGACGCGGGGACGCGGTCTGCACGGCACGTTCTCCGCGTCTCCCCTGCAAAGTCGAGGGCATCGGAGCTTTCTCGAAGAGCCGGGTTCGTTCAGGTGTTTTCTCACACATCGGTAAAAAACGCCCGTCCCGCTCGGGACCGGCGTAACTCTTCTCGACCCATACTCGACTGACAGCGCGGAAAAACCGACCCTCGGAAGCGCTTGGCCTCAAAACCACGATCGCTCTTGTGTAGAACGCAGCAGCGATCAATTTCAGGCCCACTTTCGTCGCGACACGCCGCGGCGTGTCGCTGCTAAGGCGATGATTTCAGAGCGGCAATGTCGAACCTGCATGGTTCTACCGAAGAGCGACCACGATTCCGTACAGAAAGCCGTCTAGCAATGGGCTAGGTCCTCGGCGTATCGGGGGGGCGTTCGGTCGTCTCCATCCGGGCCGAGGCGAACCATTCGGCGAGCTTTGGGTAGCTACACTGTACTTCAAAAACTGCTGACACATCGAGAGCGACCTCCATGACTGTCCGCCGGTGCACTGGACGTGTGTCCCTGTCTGTCGCGGCATGGGCCCTCGCCGCCGTGCTCGTCCTGGGGGGACTCGTCTCGTCGAGCCGGGCTCAGACGCAGACCTCCGACGACCCCAGTCCGCACAGCGAGGCGACACTCGTGAGCGAGCAGACCGCCATCACGCCAGGCGAGCCCTTCACGGTGGCCCTGCGGCTGACGATGGAGGAGGGCTGGCACAGCTACTGGAAGAACCCGGGCGCCTCCGGAGAGCCGACCTCGATTGACTGGTCGCTGCCGGAGGGGTACGAGACGGGCGCCCTCCAGTGGCCCTACCCGCACCGGATCAAGTTCGGGTCGCTCATCAGCTACGGCTACTCCGACGAGGTCTTTCTCCTCACTACCCTCACGCCGCCCGACACGCTGACGCCGGGCACGACCGTCTCCCTCGACGGAAAGGCAAGGTGGCTGATCTGTGAGGAAATCTGCCTGCCGGCGCATTCGGAGATCGAGCTGTCCCTTCCGGTGACCGAGGATGCATCCGAGCAGACCAAGTGGGCGGAGGCTTTTGCGTCGGCCCGCAAGAAGCACCCGAAACCCGTGGAAACGTGGTCGGTGGGGGCCGGGTGGAGCGACGGAGAATACCGGTTGCTCCTGCGGGCCCCGGACGGAGAGCGTCCGGACCTGGACGGGGCGTACTTCTACGCCTCGGAAAAATCGGTCGTCGACCCCGGCGCGCCCCAGCCGGTGACGCAGGAGGGAGACACCTACGCGATTGCCCTCCAGCAATCGGAGTACGCCGAGGACCCGGCCGGCCGGTTGCGGGGGGTCCTCGTGGCGTCGGAAGGCGAGGCCTGGGATCGGGAGGGAGAGGTGCGTGCCATGCAGGTGGACGTCCCGGTCGACACCACGCTCTCGGTCGCCGACGCGATGGGTGCCTCCTCATCCGCGGGCGGCGGCCTCTCGCTGCCCTGGGCCCTCGCGTTTGCCCTCGTCGGCGGGCTTTTGCTCAACTTGATGCCCTGTGTCTTCCCGGTCCTGTCGGTCAAGATTCTCGGGTTTGCCGAGGAGGCCGGGGGCGAGGCGAGCGCGATGCGGCGCCACGGGCTGCTCTTCGGCGCCGGCGTCCTGGTCTCGATGTGGATTCTGGCCGGCGGACTCCTCGCACTTCGGGCCGCTGGAAGCCAGATTGGCTGGGGCTTCCAGCTTCAGTCGCCCGTCTTCATTGCCCTCATGACGATGCTCTTCTTCGGCATCGGGCTGAACCTGCTCGGGGCGTTTGAGGTCGGCACGACGCTGATGAGCTGGGGCGGGCGGATGCAGACGGCGGCGTCGGGCGGCGGCAACGTAGGGGCCTTCCTCACCGGCGTGCTCGCCACGGTCGTCGCGACGCCCTGCACTGCGCCGTTTATGGGGGCGGCGCTCGGGGTCGCCCTTACGCTCTCGGCGGCGGGGGCCCTGCTCATCTTTACGGCCCTGGGAGTGGGGATGGCCACGCCCTACGTGGTCCTTTCGATGACCCCTGCACTGCTCGATCGCCTGCCCGAGCCGGGCGCCTGGATGGAGACGCTCAAGCAGGCGTTTGCCTTCCCAATGTTCGCCACGGCCGTCTGGCTCGTGTGGGTTTTTGGGCGACAAACGAGCAACGGCGGGGTCGCTTTCCTGCTCGCGGGCCTGCTCCTCCTGGGCGTGGCGGCCTGGATTGTGAACCGCTGGTCGGCCCCCCAACTCTCGCGAACGGCCCTGCTGGTGACGCGGGGCCTCGCCGGCGCCGCGCTGGTCAGCGGCATCGCGATTGCAATCATCGGGGCCGGCTCGACGCCCGTCGACGAGGCCTCGGCCGCCTCTCCCGACCCCTCGTCCGCCGCAGAGACCGAGTGGCGATCCTACTCGCCAGAAACCATCGAGTCGCTCCGGGCGGAGGGCCGTCCGGTCTTCGTGGACTTTACGGCGGCCTGGTGCCTTACCTGCCAGGTGAACAAGCGCCGCGTGCTGAGCGCCGAGACGGTGCGGAACGCCTTCGACGAAAAGGACGTGGCGCTCGTGCGGGCCGACTGGACGAACCGGGACCCCGAAATCACGAAGGCCCTGGAGTCGCACGGCCGGAGCGGGGTGCCCGTCTACGTGCTGTACGACGGCGACGGCTCCGAGCCCACCCTTCTGCCTGAAGTGCTCACGGAAGACGCCATTCTAGATGTTCTGGACGGCCTTCCGTCCTCGTCGTAGCGCCTCTGCGCCGCCCCCTCGGGGCCCGCAATTGTAGCACGGCGGTCACAACTTCGTCCGCCAACTCCGATTCAGGCAATCCCGTGTTCTCGCAAAAAGCATTTTGTACAACCCATGATCCGACTCATTCGGACCACGTGTGCCCCCCTCGTTCTCGCCCTGCTTGCGGCCGTCGCCGTCGCTCCGATGGCGGAGGC
>CAZMDV010000319.1:0-3598 GCA_964564875.1 uncultured Salinivenus sp. | reverse complement strand
TCTCGTGAGGGCTTCGCCGGGGGCCTTCTCCTCGTTGGCCACACCGCAGGAAATCACGACGCGTCCGGTCGCCTCCGTCCGCATAGAAGTTCTGTCGTGGAGCTGAGAGGACCTCGGATTATGCAACGACGTGTTGCTGAAGATCGTCCTCGGAAACGGAAAGCTTTCCGCTCTCTCTGGCCTCCGCGTACAGGGCTTCGGAGCAGACCGTCGTGCTCATCTCTTCACACCAGCAGGCAAACTCATAGCCGACGGCCCCGTGGTCGTCGCCAAAGGCTTCGAACTTGGCCTCCCGGATGCTCTCTTCTGGCGACTCCCCAACGCCCCAGACAATGCCGGTCGTACCGTCGAACGTCACCCAGTAGGCTGGCGTCGCGACCTTTAGCGCATCGGCCACAGGGGTTCCCACGACGGAGGGGTCATCCTGCACGGACTCGAACGTCGTTTCTTCAGGGTTCCAAACTAGGTCGTTGGCAGCAATCGTCCCCTCCGTCTTTTCGACATAGCCCTTGGGAAGTGTATTAGGAGGCGTCGCGTTGCGGCTCGCTTGTTCCATGAGGTGTGTCCGGATCTTTATTCGAACGGATGTGTGGTGTGGTCGGCGGTGCATCTCCGGCCGTATGTATTGGGTATAGCACACATCGTAGATCACCCGGTTGATTCCGCCGAGCGGGGCGGCTCTGTGAGAAAGTAGTTCCTTTCTCGACTTCGTTACGCCTGCCGACCCACCCGGCCTCTCAGTTGCCCTCCAGAAACGCCCGCTCCAGGGCCCGGAGCTCCCGGAGCACGGCCTCACGATCCTCCTCGGCTTCTAAATCGAGGGTGCGGAGGTTGGTTGATGCGGGCTGAACGTCCAGCGCGGTCCCGTCCTCCGCGGTCGCGATGATGCCGAGCCGGAGCGGCGTCGTGGCATCGGCTGTGGCCTGCCCCTGCCGCACCCGCATCTCGCGGAGGGCGTCGCCGACCGCCCGAAACAGCCGCCTCGCTTCCGGGGCGTGTACCGACGAGGGGAGCGCGGTGTCCACGAGGTCAATGGGCGCTCCCCCGGAGCCGGTCACGGGCTGGGAGGATCGGTGGCCGATGACTGCGAGGTGTGCGTTCACGAGACTGGGGGCAGTGGGAGACAGGATTCGAGACAGAGACACCGCGACGCCTTCCGCCGGTCTCCGCTATCCGGTTTCGTCGAGCAGAGCGTCCACGTTGTCACTGTAGCCGCGGCTCGTCTTTAGGGGTGTGCCGCTGGCCATCCGGAGCTGATAGGTGCCGTGGTCGAGCGGTCGGAGCTCCTCGATGTAGTCGACGTTCACGATGTAAGAGCGGTGAACACGCAGGAAGCGACTGGGATCGAGTTGCTCCTCGAGCTCCTTCATCGTCTTCCGGACGAGGTGGGTGCGCTCCCCGTCGTGGAGGGCTACGTAGTCCCCTTCGGACTCGATCCACTGCACGTTGTCGGCGTCGACGAAATAGATGCGGTTGCGGTTGCGGATCGTGAAGCGCTCGATGCCGCCGCTCTCCTCCTGGTCGGCGTACTCTCGGAGCACACCCTCGAGTTGTTTGCTGAGTGTGTCCGCCTCGACCCGCTGGAGCTGGTGGCGGGCTCGATCCATCGCCTCCTCGAAACGCTCCTCCTCGATCGGCTTCAGGAGATAGTCGAGCGCGTGGGCCTCGAAGGCGTCAAGTGCATACTGATCGTAGGCCGTGACGAAAATCGTGAGCGGCATGTTTTCCACCCCGACCTCGCGCACGACCTCTAGGCCGCTCATCTCAGGCATTTGCACGTCGAGAAAGACGAGGTCCGGGTCGTGCTCTTCGATCAGGCGTACGGCTTCGGGCCCGTCGGCGGCCTCCCCCACGACGATCACGTCGTCGAGGGGATCCACGAGCTGGTGGACGCCCGTGCGGGCGAGCGGTTCGTCGTCGACGATGAGGGCACGAATGGACATGATGGTGAGCAATCGGGATGGTGGGCAATCGGGGGAATGGGTGCGTAGAAGCGTAGGCGACCGAGTGCTCAGGGACCGCGGTTCGGGGCTTCCTCTTGGTCCGACGCCTCCGATTCTGAGGTCGAAACCGCCGCGGTGTCCCGACGGCCGTCGGGATTGAGGGGCGGTTCCTCGAGGCCAATCGGGATGCGGATCGTCACTCGCGCGCCTCCCTCGGCGGCCGTTCCGAGCTCAAGGGCGTGCGCATCCCCGTACAGGGTTTCGAGACGTTGCTTCGTGTTGGAGAGGCCCACGCCGTCGCTTTCGGCAAACAGTTCCTCGCCGTCTTCGGGGAAGCCAGGGCCGCTGTCGGACACGGTCAGCTCTACGCCCTTCCGTCCATGTACGGTGGTGGGGCGGGCGGCCACGCGCACCACGCCCGGCTCGGCGTGGGGGGCAACGCCGTGGCGCACGGCATTTTCGACGAGCGGCTGCAGCAACAGATACGGCACGGACACCTCGCTCACGTCGGGGTCCACGTCAATCTCTACCTGAAGGCGATCCCCGAATCGGACTTCCTCGATTTCGAGGTAGCGCTCCAAAAGATCGATCTCCTCTCGCAACGGTGCCATCTGCACGTCTGCCCCTCTAAAGGTGGCCCGCAGCATGTCGCTCAGCAGGCGGAGCGTGCGGCCTGCTTTCGAGGTCTCGCCGCCGCGAACCAGCACGGTAATCGCGTTGAGCGTGTTGAACAAGAAGTGGGGATTCACCTGCATGCGCAGCGCCTGAAGCTGGGCCTGTGCGAGCTCGGACTGGAGCGCCTGTGCCTGCGCCTCCTGCTCCCGCGAGCGCACGAAGTGCTCGTAGGCAAAGCAGAGGGCCGCTACGATGAAGTAGGTAAAGTAGTCGGCGATGAAGCGCCGCAAGAGAAATACGGCCAACTGCCATCCGCCAATGCCGTAGGGGTCTACGGTCCGGAAGTCAAACGACGTCGTGAAGTTGGGGTAGATGCCTTCCCGGGTCAGCGTCGCGACGGCAAAGATTCCCCGCTCGACAGCCACGTGGACGATGGCCACGGGCACCCCGATTCCGAGGATCCACCACACTCCGCGCTTTAGGCTCGCCCGCACGTCCGCCCATCGGAAGAGCATCAGGACCACGGGGAGCAGCAGGGCCCAGAGGTGGAGGCGCGCCCAGAGCCCGGTGGCAAAGGTACAGAAGGCAAACAGCAGGCGTCCCCCGAACTGCTCGCCGGGGGTGATCCGGAACCAGTCTACGAGCCAGGGCCCTGCCCCTTCGACGAGGACGAGCGCCACCAGCAGTGCCGCGCTGCCGTACAGAAGGTAGCGCCGCGTAAACCGGCGGAGGGCAGACAGCTCTGAGCTGGCCGGGACGGCCATGGCGGACACCAACGGATACACAGGACCCCGTCCCCGCAGCACCCCTCGACGACTGAATGGCGCCCTCAGGAACGGTATGGCGAATGGACGGCGGAGGGGGAGGGATTCGAACCCCCGGGGCCTCGCGGCCCGCCGGTTTTCAAGACCGGTGCATTCGACCAGGCTCTGCCACCCCTCCGTCAGTAATTCAGTAGTTTGCTTCCACACGGACTTCGCGGGACGGGTTTCAACACGGCCTTGAATTGGGCGTGGATGATGCCCTCATCGGCGCTGAGG
>CAZMDV010000318.1:0-3606 GCA_964564875.1 uncultured Salinivenus sp. | reverse complement strand
CTTGGAAGCCATTCTTCGGGACTGGGAACAGGGAAAAGAGCATCCTGCGATTAATTTCAAGGGAGCACAGCAAATCGCCTCTACCGTTCTGGTTTCGTCATCACCGGCACAATTCCTTCTGGCACCATGGATCGACGCTCTTTTCTGCAAACGGTGGGCCTCGGCACGGCGGGCTGGGCAGTGATGCCGACGGTGTCCGGGCGCTGGTTCCAGGGGCGAAAGACCCGCGAGACGGATGTGGTCATCTATGGGGGTGGGGCCGGGGGGCTCTGTGCCGGCATACAGGCGGCGCGGCTCGGGGCCGAGGTGACTGTGCTAGAGCCCTCGCCCTGGATCGGCGGCATGCTCACGGCGGCGGGCGTGAGCGCGCTCGACGGCAACAAGCACGGTGCGGGCGGCGGTCTCGTGCAGCGCTTCCGTCAGCAGCTGGCCGACCACTACGGCTCCCTCGACGCCCTCTACACAGGCTGGGTCAGCCTCTACTGCTACGAGCCGCGCGTGGGGCACCGCATCCTGGAAGAATGGGTGGCGGCGGAAGACAATCTCACCGTGCGCCGCGGCGTGGAGGCTGTGCGCTACGAACGGGTCGACCGGCGGACGCGCCGAATCGGCGTGGCGCCGACCCGTATGAAGCTCGACCCGTCGTGCCGCGAGGCGCAGCGGACGGTGGCCTGCCGCGTCTTCATCGACGCCACCGAGTACGGCGACGGACTCGCCCTGGCCGACATCCCGTACCGACTGGGCCGCGAGAGCCAGGAGATGCTGGGCGAGCCCGCGGCGCCCCCCGAGCCGGACGTCGAGATCCAGGACCCCACCTACTGCGCGACGCTCGTGAAGCAGCCCGGCGCCGAGGCCCTTTCCGTCACCGACACCGAATGGGCGCAGTGGACGGAGTTTCAGTGCAGCACCACGGGCGACTGTCCGGACCCTGACGAGGATCGCCTCAACCACGAGGTGCACGACTGGGAGAGCTTCATCGAGTACGCCGCGTTGCCCAACGACAAGTATCTGCTCAACTGGCCGCACCATTCGAACGACTTTCCCGTCGGCCGCCGCTTTTTCGAGGATCGCTACGTGCGCCACCAGCGGCTCCAGGATGCAAAGCGCCACACGCTGCAGTTCGTGAAGTACATGCAGACGGAGCTGGGGCACCCGGAGTGGCAAATCGCGACCGACGAGTACCCGACCGACGACCACCTTCCGCCGCTTCCCTACATCCGCGAGTGCCGGCGCCTAGTGAACGACGACATCCTGACGCAGCCGGATGTCATTCCGGATGGCGACAATTCGCGCGCCCCGACGATCGACGACGCTATTGCCGTCGGCGACTACTTCATCGACCACCATCACGCGAAGGCCCATCTGCCGCCCGGCTGTCGGCTCGCGGAGGACTATCCCGACAACGCCCCGTTCCAGGTGCCGCCGTCCGTCTTCTTTGCGGAGGAGGACCCGCGCTTTCTGGCGGGGGAAAAGAGCATTGCCGTGTCCCACATCGTGAACGGCTGCACGCGCCTCCAGCCCGTCGTCATGTTGATGGGCCAGGCCCTCGGCGTGTACGCGGCGCTAGGCAGCGAGGAAGACACGGCCCCGCGCGACATCGACGTGACGCGGGTACAAGACCATCTCCTCGACGCCGGGTGCCCGCTCTACATTCTGTACGACGTGCCCGCGGGCCACGAGCTTTTTCGGCCCACGCAGGAACTCGCCCGCGCCGGCGTTCTCCGGGCCGACGACCCGACCCGCCTGAAGCCCGGTGAGCCATTGCCCGCGGATTGGGCCCAAAAGTGGACCCGCCGCGCCGACCGGTCCGATTTCATTCAGCAAGAGACGGGGACGCTCCGACGCGAGAACGTGGGCCGGGCGCTGCGCGAGCACCTGCCGGACGCCGACCCGGTGTCGCGGGGGGCGTTCGTGGAGGCGCTGCACGCAATGCTCTCGTGATTCAGTCGCGAAACGGCCGTTTGTTGATCGGCGTTCGAGGATGCACAGTGCCCCTCTCACCATGCGTTCAAGCCAATGTCCAAAACCATAACGATTGACGTACCGGACGACCTGCATGCCCGTCTCGAACGCGAGGCTACACTCCACCAGCGGAGCGTCCACGACGAGGCCCTTCGGCGGCTGGAAGAGACCGTAGACGAGAACGACGTGGACCGCGAGGCCCTCTGGGAGCGAATTCGCGAGCGCCGGGAACGAATGCCGACCATTGCGTGGGATCCCGACGAGATGAAACGTAAAATCGAAAAGGGTCGGGCATGATTATCGTCGATACAATGGTCGTTGCGTATGGCCTCCTCCCGCATCCCCATTTCGCCGACGAAGTGGAGGACGTTCAGGCGATAGATGGGGACTGGGCAGCACCATCCGTGTGGCGGGGTGAGCTTCGAAATGTTCTCCTTCAGTACGTGCGTGCCGTCGAATCGGGGCCTCTGGTTGAAGATCTACAGTTAGGAGATGCCTTCGGGGTAATGGAGGACGCGGACGCTCTCCTCGCAGATCAGACGTATCGGGTTGACTCGGCAGAAGTATTGCGAATTGCTTTCGAGTCGGGTTGCTCGGCGTACGACTGCGAGTACGTTTCCCTGGCCCAGCACCTTGAGGTTTGGCTCGTCACTTACGACGACGAGGTGCTGGAAGCTTTTCCGGATACTGCGCTACATCCTTCCGAATTCCTCTCGATGCATGAAGACTGACGCCTCGCCAAGTCGGCGCCACCGCGGCATCGTCGTGTCGCACACGCACTGGGACCGGGCGTGGTACCTGCCGTTTCGGCGGTTCCGGCACCGGCTCGTCCGCCTCGTCGACCGCCTGCTTGACCTGCTGGAGGAGAATCCCGACTACCGCGCCTTCACGCTCGACGGGCAGACCATCCTGCTCGACGACTACCTGGCGATCCGGCCCGACCAGGAGGAGCGGCTCCGCCGTCTGATCGAAGAGGATCGTCTCCTCATCGGCCCGTGGTACACGCTGCCGGACCTCTTCCTCGTCTCCGGCGAGGCGGTCCTCCGCAACCTGCAGATCGGGCACGACCGGTGCGACGAGTTCGGCGGCGAGATGCCGGTGGGCTACATCCCCGATCCGTTCGGCCACATCGCCCAGATGCCGCAGATTCTCCGCGGGTTTGGGCTCGACACCTACATCTTCATGCGGGGCCTCGGCCGCGAAGAGAAGGAACGGCTCGGCGGCCTCTTCGACTGGGCGGCGCCGGACGGCTCCACGGTCCTCGCCGTCTACCAGCCGAAGGGCTACTTCCCCGCCGCCGCCCTAGGTCATCCCAATATTTTCGGACGGTTCGACGGGCACGCGCCGGAGGTCGACCGCGCCGTCGAGCAGGTGCGCGACGCAATCGAGGCGATGGCGTCGCTGCAGGAGGAGCAGACGCTCCTGCTCAGCAACGGCTTCGACCACATGCCCGAGCAGCCGGAGCTCCCGGAGCTGCTGGACGCGCTTAACGACCGGATGGACGAAATTGAGCTAGAGCACGGCACGCTCCCCGACTTCGTCGACGCCCTCACTTTGGAGCTCGACGGAAAGACGCTGGAGACGTATGAGGGCGACCTGATCGGCAACGCCGACCATCCGGTCCTGCAGAGCGTCTACTCGACA
>CAZMDV010000317.1:0-3608 GCA_964564875.1 uncultured Salinivenus sp. | reverse complement strand
TGGCGCTGCTGGACCTGAAGCTCATCCTCCGCAACAAGCGCCCGCGTCAGATGCTACTGGGCGCGCTGCTGCTGGAGGCTGTGTTCTTGTTTCAGGTTGTCACAACAACCGGTGGGGAGGCACCGCCACCTGTGCTCGATGCGTTCATCACAGTCACGTTCAGCATCGTGCTGACGGGGTTTTTGGGATTCCAGTACGTAGGCTTTGTCTACGCCTGGCACGGCGCGCACTTCGATGGACTTCTGGCACGGGCAGCGCGCCCCCGGACGCTTGTGCGGTCGCAGTACGCAACGTTCTGCGTGCTCAGTGTAGCGGGCACTGCGGTGGTATTGCCGGTGGCGGGGGGGGTTCGCCCGTCGATGATTGCGCCGATGGGGGCACTGTTGATCTACAACCTGGGTGTGGTGCCGTCCTTTTTTCTCGGGTTGGGCGTATGGGGGCGAGAGGCCGTCGCGCTCGACCAGAGCGCGTTCTTCAACTATCAGGGCAACACCACGACCACGTTTGCCGGCGGGTTTGTAGGGATGCTGGTGGCGATGACTCTGCCTGTCGGGCTTTGGGTCGGGCTTGGGCGGTCAGTGGCGCTGGTAACCGTTTTGGCACTGGGGGCACTCGGCGTTGCACTGAGCCCTGTCTGGACCCGAGGGATCGGGCGCCTGCTTTGCCGGCAGCGCCACGCCATGGCGTCCGGCTTTCGCGACGAATAGTTCTTCTGCACCCCGATGATGAACGACGACGCTCAGCCCAACCGATGGGGGCCGCGGCGCACCACCCGCGCGCCTGACGCCGACGATCGCTTCGACGTGCCCGTCCGCGGCGTGGAGGTGGGCCCCGAGACCCGCTGTGCGCACTACCATAGCCCGCGCGACCTCATTGCGATTCGCTTTCCGTGCTGCGACGCGTTCTACCCCTGCTTCGCGTGCCATAAAGAAACGACGGACCACGAGGCGCGACGATGGCCCGCGGATCGGTTTCACAGGCCCGCGGTCCTGTGCGGGACGTGTCGGGCGGTGCTCCCCATCCGGCAATACCTGGACAGCGAGCACACCTGCCCGGCGTGTGGCGCGGCGTTCAACCCCGGCTGTGCCCGGCACCACGACCGCTATTTTTGCGTCGACTGAGCCGCGGGGCGTCACGACTGCATCGACCGTGGCAGCAGGCCGCGCTCCAGCCCCTCCAGCAACGCCAGGGCAATGATCGTGAGCACGGCGGCCGGCACCGTGCCCTCCAGGATGAGACCCAGGTTGGCCCGGCGGATGCCGGTGAGGATGGGCTGGCCGTAGCCGCCCGCCCCGATGAGCGCCCCGAGCGTGGCCGCGCCGATGTTGATGATGACGGCGATCTTGATGCCGGCGAGGATGGACCGGCCCGCCAGGGGCAGCTCCACCCGCCACAGCTTTGCCGCGGCCGAGAGCCCCAGCGCCTCCGCCGACTCCCGCAGTGGCCCTGGAATGTCCTTCAGGCCCGTGTATGTGGTCCACACGATCGGCAACAAGCTGTAGAGCGTGAGGGCCGTCACGGCGGGTACGCGCCCCAGGCCAAGCGGTGGCACCATCATCGCCAGCAGGGCCAGCGCCGGGATCGTGTAGATGACGCCCACGACGATCAGGACGCCGGGGCCAAGAACCCGCCGCTTCGCGGCCACGATGCCCAGCGGGACGCCGAACAGGATCGCGAGGCCGAGCGAGAGGCCGACGAGCACGAGGTGGTCGGCCGTGTATCGGCGCAGGCGCTCCGCCCGCGTGTCGGTCTCGGCCGTGGCGTCGAGGCCGAGCGACTGATTGACGAAGTCGGCCGCCACCGTTGCTTCGTCCGTCTGGTTGATGTTGGACCGAGCGTTGAGCCGCTGCATCGTGTCGGCCGGGATCTGGCCGGCGAGGCGCTTGAGGGCCGTGATGGCGGCGGGCGCCCGGGTCGCAAGGTCGCGCCGGTAGAGGAACACGGCCTCGTAGGCGGGAAAGTGGTCTTTCGTGTCCCGCAGGACGCGCAGGTCGTACTGCTCGATCTCGGCGTCGGTCGAGTAGAGGTCGATCACGTCGATCTCGCCGTTCTCGAGCCCCCGATAGGCAATGTCGTGGTCCAGCCCCCGCGCCGACTGCGGCAGGTCGTAGGCCCGCCGCAGGGAGGGCCAGCCGTCGGAGCGGTCCATGAACTCGTTCGTGAAGCCGAGCCGGAGGTCGGGGTGATCCCGCAGGTCGGCGATCGTCTCGATGCCGAGGTCCTCGGCCTGGTCGGCCCGCATGCCGAGGGCATAGGTGTTATTGAAGCCGAGCGGGGCGGTCATGGCGACGCCGTAGCGGGCCAGTGTGTCGGCCAGGGCGTTGGGGGCAATGTCGACGCCGGCGAGGAGCTCCTGGCGGAGCGTTCCGGTGTACTCGGGGTACGCGTCGATGTCGCCGCGGCGGAGGGCCTCCCACAGAAAGCGCGAGCCGCCCAGCTCTTCTCGGTGCGTGGCGGTCAGTCCCTCGGCCCGAATCAGGTGCGTCCCCATCCATCCCAGGATGACATTCTCCGTGAACTTCTTCGAGCCGATGGCGAGGGTAGAGTCGATCGCTTGTCCGGAGGCCGGAGCCGAGAAGAGAGGCAGAACGACAAGCGCGAAGAGGAGGGCGGTGAGAATCGAGGAGCGAGGGATGGAAGTCGTGCTTTGGGGCATGGGGGCGTGCACTGTCTATTCGCGACCCTCGGTCCGCAAATGCTCCAACGGGGCGCGCTGGGCCTGGATGAAGTTCGTGACGAAGGGAGACGCCGGGTCATCGAGGAGGGTTGCCATGGCGCCGCTTTGTTCGATCTGGCCCTGGCGGAGGAGCACGATCTGGTCGCCAAAGAACGCGGCCTCGCCGATGTCATGGGTGACGAAGACAACTGTCTTGCCGAGGCGGCGAAAGATGTCGCGCAGGTCGTCCTGCAGGTCGGTGCGAATCATGGGGTCGAGGGCGCCGAGCGGCTCGTCAAGCAGGAGCACGTCGGGGTCGAGCATGAGGGCCCGCATCAGGCTCACGCGTTGGCGCTGGCCGCCGGAGAGCTCCGTGGGGTATTGCGCGAGGCGGTCCGGGTCGAGCTGGACGAGCCGGGTCAGCTCGTCAATGCGAGCGTCGATGCGGTCCCGAGACCAGTCGAGATGACGGGCCAGGAGGGCCGCGTTGGCCCGTCCCGTGAGGTGGGGAAAGAGCCCCCCCTCCTGGATGACATACCCCATGCGATGCCGCAGTGACTGGACGTTCGTCGGAGTCAGCCGCTGGTCGTCCACAGTCACCGTGCCCACGTCCGGCTGTGTGAGGCCAATCATCAGCCGCAGCAGGGTCGACTTGCCGCTGCCGGAGGGCCCGATGAGCACGGTCGTCGCCTCGGCCTCAGCGGTGAGGGATACCTCCCGCACGGCGTAGGCGTCGCCGTACTGCTTCGTAACGGCGTCGAGCTGAATCATCGGGCAAGAAATCAGAGGCGGTGACGGGCCGCGACGACCGCGCGGTCGACCGTTAATCGACCGTGAAAGTGCTCGTGGCTGGGATCTTCAGTAAAGGTCCAATCGTGAGCTTTCTCCGAAGGACTGTCCAGCACGCAGCCAACGTAGCTCAGCTGGTAGAGCAGTCCCCTCGTAAGGGACA
>CAZMDV010000316.1:0-3615 GCA_964564875.1 uncultured Salinivenus sp. | reverse complement strand
GCGCAGGGCTCGTCGGAGCGCAACATCTCGGCGGTGGTGGACGGGGACGACGCCCGCCGGGCCTTGCGGGCCGCCCACGCCGGCTTTTACCTGTCGAACCGGACCCTCTCGATCGGCGTCGTCGGGGCCGGCAACGTGGGCGCCGCGCTGCTCGACCAGATCGACGACCAGGCCGAGCGCCTCCGCGAGGAGCAGGACATCGACCTGCGGGTGCGCGGCATCGCCACCTCCTCGCGGATGCTCCGGGCCGAGCACAGTCTCGACCTCGAGACGTGGCGCGGCGACCTGGCCGACGGCCCCGAGACCGATCTCGACCCGTTCGTCGACCACGTGCAGACCGAGTACCATCCCCACACGGTCATCGTCGACTGCACGGCCAGCGCGGTCATCGCCCGGCACTATCAAGACTGGCTCGACCGCGGCATCCACGTCGTCACCCCCAATAAGAAGGCCAACACCGCTTCGTGGGACGCGTACCGCGCCCTCCGCACCGCCAGCAAAGGCCCGGGCCCCCGGTACCTCTACGAAACCACCGTCGGCGCGGGCCTGCCCATCCTGCAGACGCTAAACAGCCTTACCGAGACGGGCGACCAGGTACACCGGATCGAGGGCATCCTCTCCGGCACGCTGTCGTATCTCTTCAATGCGTTCGACGGTGACCGTCCCTTCTCGGCCATCCTCCGCCAAGCCAAGGCCGAAGGCTTCACCGAGCCCGACCCCCGTGACGACCTCTCCGGCATGGACGTGGCGCGGAAGGTGGTCATTCTGGCCCGCGAGATGGGAATTCCGCTGGAACTGGACGAGGTAGACGTCGAGGGACTGGTGCCCGAAGCCCTCCAGGATGGCCCGGCCGAGGCGTTTCTGGAGCACCTGCCGGAGCACGACGCCGCCATGACGAAGATTCTGCGGGACGCCCAGGCCGAAGATAAGGTCCTCCGGTTCGTGGGAAGCGTCACGCGGGACGGCGAGGCCTCGGTACGCCTGCGCCGCTACCCCGTCGACCATGCCTTCGCCCGCATCAACCACACGGACAACATTGTTCGTTTTCAGACAGATCGCTACGACGAGACGCCCCTCATCGTGCAGGGCCCCGGCGCCGGCCCACAGGTGACCGCGGCGGGCGTGTTCACCGATCTGCTCCGGTTGATGTCGTAAGTTTGTGCGTGAGAGCGCGGGGGCGGGGGCGCCTGGGGGAATGCGTACGTCCGGGAGCTACTCCCACTTTTCCAATCTTCAATTTGCCAACTTCTCCCTCCCGCCGAAAAATGAGACAACGAGAAAATGAACCGCGAAGTGACCGTATTCGCGCCTGCCTCAATGGGCAATGTGGCCGTGGGGTACGACCTGCTGGGCAGTGCCCTCAACGGCCTCGGTGATCACGTGACGGTCCGGCGCATCGACGAGCCGGTCGTCCGGATCGAAGCCATCACGGGACGCGTCACGGACCTTCCTACCGAGCCCGCCGACAACACGGCGACGGTCGCACTGAAATCGCTCCGGGACGCCGCGGGCACAGACCATGGATTTGAGGTCTCGATCGAGAAAGGCATTCCGCTCGGATCGGGCCTCGGGGGGTCCGCGGCCTCCGCTGTGGGGGCGGTCGTCGCGGGGGCCGAGCTATGTCCGGGCTCCTGGTCGAAGGACGAATTGCTTCTGCACGCCCTGGCCGGCGAGGCCGTCGCCAGCGGCGACCTCCATCCCGACAACGTAGCCCCCTGCCTGTACGGTGGCCTCGTGCTCACCCGCGCGATGGATCCGCCGGATGCGGTGCCGATCCCGGTTCCCTCCCGCATCCGCTGCGTCCTCGTGCACCCGGACCGCGTGGTGCCCACGCGAGAGGCCCGCGCGTGCCTGCCCGACACAATCCCGCTGGCCGACTCCGTGCGGCAGACCGCCCACCTTGGCGCGTTCGTGGCTGGTTGCTACCGCGACGACCTTGCGCTTATCGGGCGCGCCCTGCGCGATCTCATCGTGGAGCCGCATCGGGCCACGCTCGTCCCCGGCTTCGCGGATGTCCAGGACGCGGCGATGGCGGCCGGCGCGCTGGGCTGCTCCCTCTCAGGCGCCGGCCCCACACTCTTCGCCTGGTGCAACGGTCCCTCTGAAGCCGAGCACGTGCAGGACGCGATGGTGGAGGCCTTCGGGCAGCACGATATCTCCACCGAAGCCTGGATCTCGATCGTCCCCCCCGAAGGAGCCTGCATCGTCGACCGATCGCCGTAGAGACAGGCTTGATTCTCCTGTTCGCTCCGCAGAGCATTTACGTGGACGGACGATCCGAACCCCAACTCAACACAGTGGCGAATACCTCCCTGCTCACGTCGAGGGTTTCCCGCAGCACGAGAAGACGGGAATCCAAAACGGTCTCTACGAATCTTCTACCACCTTATTCGCGAACTCCTCGGCGATGTTGGTTCCGCCCTCGGAGCCTTCATTGCTGGGCACACCGTCTTCAGGCTTGCCGTTTTCAGATTCCTCGCCTTCGGGCTCGCCATCGGTACTGCCGGCAGCTTCCTGCTGCGTGCCATTCTCGCTTCGTTCGGAAGATGCCTCCTGTGGATGCGCCTCTACGTCTCCCTCTTCCTCATTCGGCAAACTCGACGCTTCCAGTTGGCTCGCCTCTTCCGGCGGGGTCGTTGGCTGGCCGGCATCCTCCATATAACCCGTAGCTTGCCGCCGAACCTTGCGTTCCTCTACGTCAAACTGCCGAAGGAACTTCTGCACGACCGGATGGAACCGCTCAAGGACCTCTTCGGACACCTCGCCCTCATGGGTTTGTGCCGCCAGGAAGCGCACAAAGTGAGGGTCGGGGTCTTCCCGCTGCCGCACGAGGTAATTTTGCAGCAGCCGCGTGTATTTGAGCTCAAAGGCAGCCGAGAGCACCTCGTCGGTGTCAAACTCGGATTTGGTGAGCAGCTCTAAGTAGGAGATCTGCTCCGGCTCATGATCGAGAAGATCGAACTCTAGAAATGGCCGCCCGTCTACGGCTCCCTCACCACTCAGGTCCGCAAAGAACCGGTATGTGAGTCCGTTCGTGAGCACAACGAGGCTCGGGTCCAATGCATCAAAGTGTTGAAAAAGTGGTTCGCCGTCGAAGACATCCAGGTTGGCGGCTGCCTCCTCGTACTGGAAGAGCATGACCGGAGCCCCGTCGATCTTGACCGCATAGTCAACATTTCTCGCTTCCCCTTCCAACTCCACAACGTGTCCCGGCTCGACTTCCCGAACGTTGAATGCATCATAGCCAAGGACGTCAAAGAACGGCAGAAGGAGGGCGTTTTCTGTTTTCTCCTTCGAGTTGAGGACATCGAGTTGACTTTCGGCACTTTCCTGAAGAGCGGAAAATTTCTCAGTGAGTCCCATGGTGAAATTTGGTATTCGGTGCGAGGAGAAGTTTCAGGATCGCCTCTAATGTGCGCAAATTGTACTCCGTGGGAAAAAACAGTGCTACCGGCGATTCTACGCCTCCACGACGTTAAGAAGTTAAAAGGTGACAGTTACGTTTTGAAATGCCCAGGAACCCAACCTAAACAGAAAATCCAGGCTACGTGCCAGCCCCCCTAATACCAAGTGCCGAGGATCACTATCCATTCTGGGCGATTACCGAATTTGAAT
>CAZMDV010000315.1:0-3634 GCA_964564875.1 uncultured Salinivenus sp. | reverse complement strand
CGTGGCCGTGGCCCACAGGAAGTGGTAGTTGTGCGGGATGTACGCGACCGGATAGAGCCCCTGGGCGTGGCACTGGGCGACGTACTCCTGCTCGGCCTCGATGGCGCGCTCGTTGGCCAAAGATCCCTCGTGGTAGCGGCCCACGCGGATGTAGATGTGAGACGGCATGTGCACGAGGTGGCCCGCCCCCGGGACCAGATCTTCCAGTCGTTCCGCCTGCTTGACACCCCATTCGGGATGCTGAGCCTCGACGGTGTGAATGTAGAGGTGATTGGCCCCCGGATGATTCGGATGGTCCTCCATGACCGATTCGAAGGTGGCGAGGATCGTCTCCGTCACGGGCTTTGGATCCCCATTCTCTTTCCAGTAGTCCCACGGCGTCGTGTCCATCAGTGCTTCGCCGTACAGGACCTGCGCGTCGGCGTCGTCCGGATACTGCTCGGCCACCCTGCCCATGGCCTCGGCGTATGCCTGGTCGAGGGAGCTGCGGTCGTCCGGCGGGTTCTTGGCGTAGCGCTCGGACAGGGCCTCGATGTAGGCCTGCTCGCGCTCGGTCGCGCCCGATGCGTATTTTTGCGCCTTCTGGAGGGCCTCGTAGGCTTTGGGTACGTTCTCGTCCGGCATGCCCGCGTTGATGTTTGGGCCCAGGACGAGCGCTTCGCCCCAGTAGCACATGGCACAGTCGGGATCGCGGCGAGCGGCCTCGCGGAAAGAACGGGCGGCCTCGGCGTGGTTAAACGCCCAGGCCAGGATGAGGCCCTGGTCGAAGTAGCGCTGGGCCATGGAGTCGTCCGTGGTAATCGGATGATGGTGATCGCCCATGCCCTCGAGCAGCGGGGCAATGCGGCCGTCGTCCTGCGCGGATGCGCCCGTGGGAGCGCCCCACAGGAGGGCCGTCACGAGAAGAAGAATCGACGTTCGAACGGAATGCTGGTGAAAAGTCATGGAACTGGGGGTTGTTTGGGAGTCCTCGTCTGAATGGAGGGCGCCGAGTCAGGGATCGTCCCCTCCTGCACCGGTGGCGGGCTCGATGTTTTGATTCACGCGGAAGAGATTCGCCGGGTCGTAGGTGGCCTTGAGCTCGGACAGTCGCTCGTAGTTGGCATCGCCATGGGCGGCCCGCACTAAGTCTTTCCCTTCTTCCCCGTAGCCGGGAAAATTCAGGTAGAGGCTCCCGTCTGAGAAGCGCTGCATGTCGGCCCACATATCGCGCGCCCATGCGAGGTGCTTTTCGTTCTCGGAGGGATCTTCCCACGTTGCGTCAATGCTCAGCGTGTAGGTCGTGTCTCGGTCCCCATAGGCCGTGTCGGTCGAGCCGGGGCGTTTCATGGCACCGCCGTGGTGCCAGATCGGCATGAGCGTTTTTGAAGAGGAGCGGTTCTCGGCATGGGACACGAGCGCGTCAATCACGTCGCCGGTGAGGCCGTTAAGGTCGACCGACTTCCAGTAGCAACACAAGTCCTCCCTGGCCAGAAACGGGTCGTATAGCTTCTGGACCTGTGTGTACGGCATGACTCCACTGAGGTCGATGAGGGGCTCCTCCAGCTCGCGCAATGGACGGAGGATTCGTTTCCCATCCTCGGCCGGGCCGCAGTGCATGGCAACAATCGCAACGACGGGCTCGCCGTGCGTTTCTGCCGGAAAATCGGGAACCGCCGGCACGGACCAGAAGACCGCCTGGGACGAGACGTCTTCCGGGGCGTTCTCCATGAAGTCGCGCCATGAGGGCAGAATTTCGCACGCCGCGTCGAGCGGGTACATTGCCCCGACGAACGTGACCTCCGGGCCGACGGGATGCAGTTCGTACTCAAAGGAGGTGACGACGCCGAAATTACCCCCACCCCCGCAAAGCCCCCAGAAGAGGTCCGGGTTTTTGTCGGCGCTCGCCGTTCGGAACTGGCCGTCAGCGGTCACCACGTCGACCGAGACGAGGTTGTCAATGGCGAGGCCGTACTTTCGTCGGAGCCAGCCAATCCCGCCGCCGAGCGTCAAGCCTGCGATGCCCGTAGTGGACACAACACCGCCGGGCGTTGCAAGTCCAAACACCTGGGTCTCTCGGTCCAGCTCGCCCCACGTAGTGCCGGATTCCGCTCGTACGGTTCGGGCGTCCGGATCTACGTGGATGCCGTTCATGGGCGAGCAGTCGACCACGAGGCCTCCGTCGCAAACGGCCGTGCCGGCCACGTTGTGGCCCCCGCCCCGCACGGACGTCAGAAGCTGGTGTTCGCGGGCAAAATTCACGGCCGCGATCACGTCAGCCACACCCGTGCACTGTGCAATGAGAGCAGGCTGCTTGTCGATTGTGCCATTCCACACCTCACGCGCGGCGTGGTAGGCGTCGTCACCGGGCTGAATCAACGGACCCGACAAGGTCTCGGCGAATTGCTGGATGGTTTCCTCCGGTAGTTCGGTCGGGTCGCCCGCGAGCGTGGTCGCTTTGAGCGTGTCCATGGGCTTGTTACTATTGAGATTTATTGACACAGGGATGTCTATGCGCCTAGTCTTTGTGGGATGGAGGAGGCGAGCCGAAGGAAATGGGCCTGATCACGCGGTCGAAGCCGTCGCGTCCGAGTAGCGCGCGGTGGCGATGGCCGGTTTCCCGTCCCGCGCTGCTGACCTTCGCCCCGGCTCGCCTCCTACACGCAGGTGTTGTGCCCGTCCACTCTTAATTGGGAGGCGTATGAACGGCAAACTGCACGTCCTTGCAGGTATTCGGGCCGTAGGTGCCCAGCGATTCGGGCACCTGCGGCAGCCCCTCGATGAAGTTCGGCCCGCAGCCGGCATTGAACGTGTGGAGCATCTCGTTTACCAATCCAGGAATCTTGGGCCCGTGGCTGTGGACGACGAAGTGGATCTCCGCCTTCCGGGCGTCGACGAGGCCGGGCTCCGGCAGGCCCAGCCACTCCTGCATGATGGACCCCGTATTGTCGCCCTCGTTGCGGTCGCCGGCAAACGTCGCTCGCCCGGATTCACCGATGACGCTCCCGGCGCCATAGGCAAGGTCGGGGGTTGCGTCCAGGTTGAAGAGATCGTCATCCCCACAGCCGTCTGAGCAGTTTTCCGGCTCGTTGAAGATCACCATCCACAGCGTGTGCACGGTGCCGGGCTCCAGGCCGGTGGTCGAGAGGCGAAACGAGACGCCGTTGTCGGTGCGCACCAACTTGGACGTCCCCACCTCGTCCTGGTCGCCGAAGGTAAGGACCCGGGCGGTCGAGCGGGTAGCCGCGTGGTGCGCGGCTGTCGATTCAAGCTCCTGTTGCGCGGTCTCAGGCTGAGCCTCGGGGGAGACCGTCGTGCTGTCACAGCCGGCGATGAAGGCGAGAGGTCCAATGAGAGCGAGCGTGAGGACCAAATTCAAAAGAGTTGAGCGTGTCATGGCACTTCCTCTGTTGGGTTGTTCGGGTTGCAGAAAGAGTGAGTCTTCATCGTCCTCTCTCACTTTACATTGCGTAACGATCGCGCGCAGTACGACAACGGCGGACGCATTCCTGCTTGAAGATGAACCGTTCGGCGTACGCGCACGAACGAAACGAGCAGCTCCCTCCTCGTTGCGCCGTCACGCGCGTCGAACGCCGCGTGCCACGACGAACTCGCCGGGAATGTCGTAACTGCCGTTCCCATTGCGGTACGGTTC
>CAZMDV010000314.1:0-3642 GCA_964564875.1 uncultured Salinivenus sp. | reverse complement strand
TGGGCTGGTGGGCGGCGCAGCCTCCGGTTCGGACTGGCACCCCGCGACGCCCAGCCCGAGGAGCACGACAAGTACCCACGCTGCGGTGAAAAATCCTCGCACTTGGACTTTCCGGCTCGTCATGAGGTCGGGGGAGGCGTTTGGACCGTCGCCGTGAAGCCCCCCTCTGACGATGCCGTGCGTTCCACGCCGGGCCCGCTCGACGGCATCTCGATCCGACTGCTACCCGGCCGGTCCGGCGGCTCCGGGAACTTGCCGTCGTCCCCGTCGTCGCCGTTTCCCCCGAGCAGTCCACACGCCGGCAGAACGAAGACGAGTCCGAGTACGAGAGCGGCAACCGGCCCCCGTACGATTGGAGAAGAGCGTGTCACAGGAACTACCTCAATTGATTGAAAAAAGTCCGTCGCGTCGGCCCACCGGACCGACAAAAAGGGCCGCCGGGTCGACGCGTCATGATACGGTGCCCTACCGAACCAGTGTTACCTTCCGGGACTGCGTCGCCCCCGCCGCCTTCACGCGGATAATGTAGATCCCACTCGCGGCAGGCGATCCGCTCCCACCACGCCCGTTCCACCGCACCCGTTGGAGTCCCGCCTCCTGACGCTCATCCGCGAGCACCCGCACGCGCCGACCAAGGAGGTCGTACACCTCGATCGTCACGTTCCCCGCCTCCGGAAGCGTGTATTCGAGGGTTGTCTGCTGCCGGAAGGGGTTCGGATAGTTGGGCCACAGCGTGAGCGACTCGGGCCGGAGGCGAGACGTCTCCTTCTCCACGAACGTCTGCGTTCCCGCGAGGAGTGCCCACGCCGATCCGTCCGACGACGGGGTGACTGTGACAGACGATGTGCGTCGCAGGTCGTAGGTTGCTCCGGTCTGCTGGTTTACGAGGCGCACCTCCGGCCCCAGCTCCGTCGCCCCCGTCTGCGCGGACAGCCGGACGGGCTCCTTCGACGCCGATCGCAGGGACAGCTCGTAGACCTCGCCCGCGTCCTCGCCGGCCGCCCGAATCGAGCGTGCAAGGGTACGCCCCCGCGCATCGGCCTCCGTGTCCTGGGCCTGGACGTGCAGGCTCAGGGTCGCAAACTTGGCCGTCGGGGCGATGACGTCCTCCGCCCCGACCCCGTCCTCCGCGTCCGTCGAGATTCCGACCTGCACCGTCGACGTAGTCTCGTCGGCCGCGCGGGCAGTCACCGTCAGCAGCGCGTCCGCTGCCTTTTGCGTCGCGCTCGCGTCGCTCTGCTCGTCAACGTCGTACGGAATGCTGAGCGTGCTCAGTCCGCTCTGGTTGTGGAAGTAGAAGGCCTCTCCCGTCTTCGCCGAAGCGAAGGTGTCCGTTTGGCGGAAGCTCCCATCGAAGCGCCAGAGGGGCTGCAGGGAGCCAGCGTTGGCCCCCTCCACACGGTCCCAGGCCACGTCCACCTCCAGCGGATTCGAGATGATGTTCCACCCTTCGTGCAGGCCGATGAGCGCCACCTGCCGACCCGCCTCCTCCTGGAGGGGAACGGTCGAAAAGTCGTCCCGCACGCTCCACGACGAGTCACTGATGGCCCAGAATCCGCGCCCCGCTCGAAGGTTGAAGATCGACGAGCCATCGTACTTCTGGAGGTAATTCTCGCTGGAGCCATCGTCCCAGTAAGCCTGCCACGCGTCTCCGGCCTCCCCCTCAAACGTTTCGCCCAGTCCCCGGCTCACCTGACCCGGCAGGGCAACGAGGCGGTAGTCGCTCTTCGCGCGTCCGGCCCCAAACGACCGCGAGGCCGACACCGAAACCGTCTCTGGTCGCAGGAACACCCGGCGAGCCTCCGTGGCGGCGCTTCGCATGCCATCGTTGTCGCGGGCCACGACGCGGTAGTAGGTGACGGCCTGCGCCACCGTCGAGTCGTCGTGGCTCGTCGTCGTAGGCCCGACGGTGGCAATGCGCGCCCCGGTCGTGTCGAAGTTCGCCCGGGTTCCCCGGTAGATCTGATACTCGGTCACGTCACTCGCCGCGCTCGCCGACCACGAGAGGGACACGACGCCCGCGTCGACGTCGGGCGTAGCCTGCAGGTCCGAGGGCGAGGCTGGAGGGGGAGCCGCCGCGTCGTACGGCACGAGCCCTGCCGCGGGCGGGTCGACCGGCGCGCTGGTGAAGACGTGAAACTCGCCGGGCGCCATCGGAATGGCTGCGTCCTGCTCGTCGCTCTCGATGGTCACCTGTTTCCCCGTAAAGTAGTCGTACCAGTCGCCCGCGGACGGGAATTTGGCAGTGACCTCGCGCTCGGTCACCCCAAAGTTCCCGATCACAACGGCATCCATGCTCGGATGCCGCAGTTCGATGCGGCGTCCCTTCTCATCCCCTGCGCCGGAGAGGCTGATCTCCGTCTCCGTCGAGGAAAATACGTCGTGGCTGTTGCGCAGCTCAAGGAGGGCACTCCACGTGTTGTAGAGCCGCACGCGGTCGGGACTCTGCTCCGGGTCCCGGTAGTCCCACCGAATGGGCTTCGGGCCCGTGCGCCCGGGCGCGCTCGGGGGGCAGTTGGCCTGCCGGAGACACTGCTCGCCGTTGTCGCCGTAGCCGTAACCGAGCTCGCCAAACTGCCACATCATGCGGGGCCCCGGCACGGTGAAGAAGAGCGCCCCGGCCAGCTTTTGGCGATTGAGGGCCGTCGGCAGCTCGGTCACGTCGTACCCGTTGCTCGAATTGCCAAACGCCCGGTTCCGGTACATCATCCACTGCTCGTCGTGGCTCTCCATGTAGGTCACGTAGTTGGGGACGTCGAGGCCCCGGTTCTCGTAGTACGTGTTGCTCAGGTCGGAATTCTCCTCAAAGCCCATCGAGACCTGGTTGTACGGCTCATTCATGTTGTTCCAGAACATGATGCCTCCGGTCTCGTCGGCGCGGTATGGCGCGAGGACCTGCGCCTCCGAGGCCACGAAGTGTTCGAGGATCACATAGGCCTCCGAATCGACGTTGTCCCAGATGTGGTCGGCGGCGCGCTTGAGGTTGTCGACGCGGCGCTGCTGGAACCCGTTCGGGTCGCTGGGCTGCCCCGAGATGAAGCCCTTCGTGAGGTCGAACCGAAACCCGTCGACATTGAACTCCTCCAGCCAGTACCTATTGGCGCGGTCCATGTAGTGCCGGACGAAGGGACTGGCGTGGTTGAGCTGATTGAACACGCTGAACGGCGTGCTGGGCGGCACGTTGAGCCACGGATTGGCGTCCGAGGTGCCGTACAGCTGCACGAGGGGCGACTGACCGGTGGCGTGGTTGTACACCACGTCGAGGATTACGGCAATGCCGCGGTTGTGGGCTTCTTCGACGAACTGCTTCAGGTCCTCCGGCGGGCCGTACGCCTTGTCGAGGGCCATGTGGAAGTTCGGGTTGTAGCCCCAGCTTTCATTGCCGCCGAAGTTGGAGACCGGCATCAGCTCGATGGCGTTCACCCCCAGGCGATCGAGGTAGTCGAGCGTGTCGGTGAGCGTTTGGTAGGAGTTCCGCTCCAAAAAGTCGCGGAGGAGGAGCTCGTAGACGACGAGTTCATCGTGGTCCGGCGGGTCGAACGCCGAAAAGTTGAAGTCGCTCTGTCCGGGCTCCAGGACCGACACCAGGTTCTCCGTTTTGTCCCCTGGATACGGCTTGATCCCGCCCTCAAAGCCCAGGGC
>CAZMDV010000313.1:0-3650 GCA_964564875.1 uncultured Salinivenus sp. | reverse complement strand
CAACTTTCCAACCTTCAACGTATAACCGCAGCACCGTATGCCCGACAACTTCCTTACCGACCCCCTCTGGTACAAGGACGCCGTTATCTACGAGCTGCACGTCCGCAGCTTCTACGACTCGAACAACGATGGGTACGGGGACTTCCAGGGGCTTCGTGAGAAGCTCCCGTACCTCGAATCGCTGGGCGTGAACACGCTCTGGCTCCTCCCCTTCCTGGAGAGCCCCCTCAAGGACGATGGCTACGACACGGCCGACTACTTCAAGGTGCTGCCCGTTCACGGCGACCTCGACGACTTCAAGGCGTTCCTCGACGACGCCCACGCCCGCGGCATGCGGGTCATTACCGAGCTTATTCTTAATCACACCTCCGACCAGCATCCGTGGTTTCAGGAGGCGCGTGACCCCGACTCCGACAAGCACGACTGGTACGTGTGGAGCGAGACGGACGAGAAGTACGAGGACGTCCGGGTCATCTTTACGGACACCGAACACTCGAACTGGAGCTGGGACCCGAAGGCTGAGAAGTATTACTGGCACCGCTTCTTCAGCCACCAGCCCGACCTCAACTTTGACAATCCCGAGGTACGGGAGAAGATGAAGGAGGTCATGTTCTTCTGGTTCGACATGGGCGTGGACGGCCTGCGACTCGACGCGGTGCCCTACCTCTTCGAGCGCGAGGGGACCAACAGCGAAAACCTTCCGGAGACGATTGCCTACGTGAAGGAGCTGCGGGCGGCCGTCGAGGAGCGGTACGGGCCTGGCAAGGTGCTCCTGGCCGAGGCCAACCAGTGGCCCGAGGACACGCTCCCCTATTTCGGGGAGGACGCGGAGGGCAACAGCACAGGCGTGCAGATGGCGTTTAACTTTCCCGTCATGCCGCGGATGTACATGGCGCTCCGACGCGAAAACCGCCGCCCCCTCGTGGAGATGCTCGACCTCACCGGCGGCATCCCCGACGACGCGCAATGGGCCTATTTCCTCCGCAACCACGACGAGCTCACCCTCGAAATGGTGACCGACGAAGAGCGCGACTACATGTACCACGAGTACGGGGCCGACGACCGGTTCCGCATCAACGTGGGCATCCGGCGGCGCCTCGCGCCGCTGCTCGAGGGCGATCGGCGACGCATTGAGCTCATGAACGCGCTCCTGTTCAGCCTTAAGGGCAGCCCCATCCTCTACTACGGCGACGAGATCGGAATGGGGGACGACCCGTTCCTCGGCGACCGCAATGGAGTACGCACCCCCATGCAGTGGAGCCCCGACAAGAACGGCGGGTTCTCGCGGGCGCCCCACCACAAGCTCTTTATGCCGCCCATCAACCGCGGCAAGTACAGCTACGAGTTTGTGAACGTGGAGGACGCGGAGCAGGACCCGCACTCGCTGCTCCACTTCATGCGCCGGCTCATTGCCCTCCGCCAGCAGCACAAGAAAATTTTCGGCCGAGGCTCCTTCGAACTGCTGCCCGTCGAGAATGACTCCATCTTCGCCTTCATTCGGGAGTACGAGGGCGAACAAATCCTGGTCGTGGCCAATCTCTCCCGCTTCACGCAATCGGCCCACATCCCGGCCCAAGACGAACTGCAGGGCCTGGCACCGGTCGAGCTTTTCAGTCAGTCCCCGTTCCCGTCCATCGACAAGGACGACTACCACCTCACCGTCGGTCCCCATCACTTTTACTGGTTTAAGCTCGTGCCCGAAGACGACGTTCAACGCGAACCGACCCGCCGCAGCGGCCTCCAGCCCGCCGACATCGAGGAGAATGGCCGCATCCATCCCGTGCTGCCGGTGGCCGAGGGGCTCCAGAACCTCCTCGTGCCGACCATGGCGCAGCGCCGTGGTCCCGAACAGCTCGAATCGCTCCTCCCCGACTTCATCAAGAAGCAGCGGTGGTTTGGGGCGAAGGGACAGGTCCTCGACGCTGTGGAGGTGGAAGATGCCGTGCGCCTCAAGAGCGATCCTGCGGTGTACCTTTCGGTGCTCAGGGTCGCCCTGGAGAAAGACACCTCCTTCTACACGCTTCCCCTGATGGCCGCGCCGGAGAAACAGGCCGCGTCTCTGCTCGACGAGTATCCCCACGCGGCGCTTGCCTGGCTGGAGGTGGACGACACCGGCGAACGGCGACTCGTGCACGACGCCACGGTGGACCCCGAGTTCTGGGCGACGCTCTTCCGGTGGTGGCAGCAGGACAGTCGGGGGCGCTCCCTCAAAGGCGTCTACTCCGCCGAGTCGTCCGAGGCCGCGAAGCACGACGAGCCGGAGGACATCGAACTGCTCACGGGCGAACAGAGCAACACGTCGGCCCTCATCAATGGCGATTACTTCGCCAAGATCTACCGACGGCTGGAGGAGGGCCCCAACCCCGAGAAGGAGTTGCTCCAACACCTTACGAGCGTCAACTTCAAATTCGCCCCGCGCCTCCATGGCACCGTGAACTTCCGCCGCCAGCGGCGCCAGTACACGCTGGGCGTCTTCCAGGAGGCCCTGGACGTGGAGACCGACGCGTGGACCTACGCGCTGGACTCTACGACCCAGTTCCTGGACCGGGTCGAAAACTCACCGTTCCCGCGGGAACAGGCCGAATCGGCGGGACATTCTGGGGGCTCCGACGACGGGCTCGATCGATGGGCCGGCGCCGAAAGTGTGCCGGTGTGGCTCGACGAGGTGGCTCCGGAGATGATCTCCTTTGCCCGCACCCTCGGGGTGCGCACCGCCGAGATGCACCGCGCCCTCTCCCGGGGGGAGGCCGAGGACCTGTACCCGATCGAGGCGCCGCCCGATGCCGGGGCGGAGCTGGCGCAGCGCGTCCGCAGGGAGTTGACGGAGACGCGCGACCTTCTCGCCCAGCAGGACGACCTGACGCCCGACGAACTGGCGCCAGAATCCGCATGGACCGAAGCCGAAGCACGCCTCGCCCCCCTCGACGACCTCGGTGGAGATCATCAGCGCATCCGCATCCACGGCGACTACCACCTTGGTCAGCTCCTCCGCGCGGAGGGGGACGTTTACATCCTCGATTTCGAAGGCGAGCCGACCCGCCCCCTTGAGGAGCGCCGGAAGCGAGAAAACGCGCTTCGAGACGTGGCGGGCATGATCCGGTCCCTGGAGTACGCCGTCCTCGCCACCTGGGAGGACCACACGGAGACGGATCCGGAGTACCAACCCTGGATCGATGCGCTGCTCCACTGGGTCGAGACTACCTTCCTCAACGCCTACGCCGATACGGCCGAGGACGCGGACTTCCTTCCCGACCCACCCGCCCGCTACGCGTTCCTCTGGGCGTACCTCCTCGACAAGGCCCTCTACGAGGCCCGCTACGAACTGAATCACCGCCCCGACTGGGCCTGGCTCCCCCTCCACGGCCTCCGGCGCCTCCTGGCGCCCGTGGAGGAGGAAGAAGCGACCCTCTCGGAGTCTTGAGATCCGAATGGGAGAGAAAGAGGAAGATTGCAAATGCGAATCGCTCTTCGGTAGAACCATGCAGGTTCGATATTGCCGCTCCGAAATCATCGCCTTAGCAGCGACACGCCGCGGCGTGTCGCGACGAAAGTGGGCCTGGAGTTGATCGCTGCTGCGTTCTACACAAGAGCGTAGAAAATTTGAGGTACCGCGGTCAACCCACGGTGCTGATTTACGCCCCAATCTTCTA
>CAZMDV010000312.1:0-3651 GCA_964564875.1 uncultured Salinivenus sp. | reverse complement strand
ATCACAGAAAGAAGTATTTCTGGTGGACAGAATTTGAAGGAAACGCTTCCATCGTTTCGAAACCGCTTTTGGTAACCTTGTCGTCACACGACGCTGAGGGCCGAATTTGGGAGAACATACTTCCAAACGTGAAAAAATAAGAACCACTATATCTGTAAAAACTCTTTGCGTCGTTCCGGAATCTACCGGAAGGAAACGACCTATGGCTGCGGGGGACGAGCCCTCGGTGAAATTCGGGTGCCAACCTGTGCTGAGGATTCCGCATGGGAATCCATTGCGGGTGGGGTTCGTGGAGAAAGGCGGTTTCGTTCTCGCAGAGCGCCCTCTGGTGCGGTGCAACTTTCGATCACGAGTTCCCATGACCGCGACATTCTGGACCTGGCGGTGCCCGCCCTGGCTGGCCTGGCGGCCGGACCCCTCGTCTCACTGGTCGACACGGCGTTTGTGGGCCAGTTGGGGTCCGTGCCCCTTGGGGCCCTGGGCGTGAACACGTCGATCTTCTCGATGACGTTCGTCATTTTCAACTTCCTCGCGTACGGCACCACGCCGCGCGTGGGACGGGCCGTAGGGAATGACGACCGGGCGGAGGCAGGCCGGGTGGTGATGCGGGCCCTCACGCTGGCGGTGGGGGCAGGGGTCGTCGCCCTGATCGCGCTGCAGGTCCTGGCCCGGCCCATTTTGCTCCTCATGGGGGCGGGGGAGGAACTGATGGCCCCCGCCCTGTCCTACCTGCGCATCCGGGCGCTGGCCGGCCCAGCGGTGCTCCTGATTACGGCCAGCCACGGGGCCTTCCGGGGCTACCAGGACACCCGCACGCCGATGATTGTGACCCTCGGCTTCAACGTCGTCAACGGGGGCCTCGACCCTCTTCTCATCTTCGTCTTCGACTGGGGCCTCGCGGGGGCCGCGGCCGCAACGGCCATTGGGCAGTGGGTGGGGGCGCTCACGTTTCTCTTGCTGCTGCTGAAGGCCCGGCGCGACGAGCTCGGGATCGAGCTCCAGTGGCCCGACCCGCACACGCTCGCGCCCTTCCTGAAGGTGGGGCGCGACCTCCTCCTGCGCACCGCCTCGCTCGTGGGGACCATGACCCTGGCGACGGCGATGGCGGCTCGCGTGGGCGTCACGGCCGTAGCGGCCCATCAGGTGGCGGCTCAGCTCTGGATGTTTCTCGCCGTGCTGGTCGACGCGCTGGCGGTGTCCGCGCAGGCGCTCGTGTCGAAGCACCTCGGCGCCGAGGATCCCAGCACGGCCCGGCGCGTGTCCAATCGGCTGCTGCAGTGGGGACTGGCCGTCGGCGTCGTGCTCGGTGTCGGGTTCTGGGCCCTCCGGCCCGTGCTGCCGGGCTTCTTTACGAGCGATCCCGACACGATTGACGCGCTCCGCGACGTGTACCTGTTCGTGGTGCTGCTCCAGCCCCTGAATGGTCTCGTTTTTGTGGGGGACGGCATCTACATGGGCGTCGAAGCCTTCTCGTACCTCGCCAAGGCCATGATCGGGACGGCCGTGGCGGCGGCCGTCGTGCTCCTTCTTGTCAATCCCATGGGCTGGGGCCTGACCGGCGTGTGGTGGGGCATCACGGTGCTCATGGCGGGGCGCCTCCTGACGCTGGCGGGGCCGTACGCTCGGGGAACGCTCCTCGTGCGTGAGTCCGCGTGATGTTTTCCCCGCTCGGGAGGATGTGGGGCCCGGTCCGCGGTCCGAGGCGAAGGGTTAGAAAAGCGACGCCAGGGGCAGGGTGTACGAGAGGCTGGCGGTGACCACGTCGTGCCGAAGGGACGAACTGGGCAGGGGGAACGGGTCGCCTACCCCGTCTGGCTGAGCGTCTGCGGAGCCCCGAAAGACGGAGCGAAATCCTGGATTGTACCGAACGTCGAGGGAGGCCCGGCTCGCCGTGCCGGTCCGATACCCGAGTCCTACTCCGAAGAGCGCGCCGACGCCCCAGCGCCGGAGGCGCCCTGTTTCCACAAGGTCCGTGCGTTCTCCGAAGTCGACTTCTGAGGTGCGAACGTTGCGCCGTACGGCTCCATCAAGGGCGACGTCCACGGAGAAGCCCGCGACGACGTGGAGGGACAACGGGCCGGCGACGGAAACGTCATGGCGGCCGAGCAGCGCCCCTTCCGCGTAGGACAGTCGGTACCGCTCCACGGCGTAGCTCCTGGACCGGGGCCGGGAGAAATGGGCTCCTTTTTGGACGTAGAGAAGCTCCGGCTGCAGCGCAAAGTAGTCGGTCACGGGCACGATCGCGTATGCACCGATGTGGAAGTCAATCCGTGGATTCGCATTGGTCTCCGGGTCTTCACTGGTAAAGGGGACGGCACTGTCATTGAGAAATCCGAACGTGGGTCCGACGCGAACTCCGCCTTGAATGTCCTGCGCACCCGCTGGCGAGACCACTGTCGCCACCACGAGGAGGACGCACACAGCGATCGTGCGGTGCAGGGCCGGGACGGACGCAAGAGCGGGCGCTCCCCATTTCACGGGACGAGGAGGGACGGAAGCCGGTGGGGGCATTCTGTGTGCTGTGTGCGAGGGGGCGAACGGTACACCCTTCGTACAGGACATTTCCGCCATTGGTGCATGAGGCAGCCACGGTTCGATGCCGTTCCCTCGTTCTCACTGGATGCGCAGGACGAGGTAGCGCATCCGCCCGTCGCGAAGGACGTGGGCGAGCAGTCGCGTGCCGGGGGCGTTGTCGGAGAGCAGAGATCGGATCTCCTTGGGGCCGTCCACGCGCGTCCCGTCGAGCGTGTAGATGACGTCGCCGGGCTGGAGCTGGTCGCCCCACGGGGTGGGCGGGCGGTTGCTGGCCGCAACGACCGCGCCACTGGGCAGTCGCAGAGACGCGAATTGCTCGGAAACTTCGTCTGTGAGGGGGAGGGCCAGGATGCCGAGGCGACTGACGAGGTGCTCCTCTGGGTTGGCCATGTTCGCGAACCGGGCCTGGTCGTCCTGCCGCCGCACGACGCGAACGTTCGTGTGGAAAGTCGAGTCGTCGCGCACGACGCTCAGGCGGACAAGGGAGCCCAGTTTGGGGTAAATATTGACGTCCAGCTCGCGGCCGTTGTGCATGAGCTCCCCATCGAGGTGGGTCACGACGTCGCCGGGACGAAGGCCAGCCCGCTCGGCGGGACTGCCGGGAAAGACATCGCTGAGTACGACCCGGTAGGACCGGTCCAGGTCGAGCGCACGGGCCAGCTCCGGCGTGAGCGTCTGGGCGTTCGCCCCGATAACGCCCCGGCGCACATGCCCATGCTCCCGAATCTGCTCGCAGACCGCCTCTACAATGTTGCTCGGCCCGGCGAAGCCAAGGCCCTGGCTTCCCCCCGACTTCGAGACGTTGAGCGTGTTCATCCCCACCACCTTCCCCCTCTCATTCACCAGTGGCCCACCGCTGCTGCCGGGGTTGATGGGGGCGTCCGTCTGCACATAAATCATCGGATCGCCGGGGCGCAGTTGCCGGGCCGTGGCGCTGACGACGCCCATGCTCATCGAGTTTTCCAGCCCCATCGGACCGCCGAAGGCAAACACCACCTGGCCGCGTCGGAGTCGATCGGAATTGCCAAACTCGAGCGTAGGATAGCCGCTGCCCTCCACCTTGAGCACGGCGACATCCGTCTCGGTGTCGATCCCGACGACCTCGGCGTCCAGCAG
>CAZMDV010000311.1:0-3654 GCA_964564875.1 uncultured Salinivenus sp. | reverse complement strand
GCGGTGTCCGCTGAGCAGCTGATCAAGGGTTGGAAGAGTCGGAAGATGACCCGCTACGCGGTCGAGGGAAAGATCCAACTGGAGGAACGGATCGAGTAGAGCATGCGGCTGTTATGCCGACGAGCCTGCACACCGCCAGTCGTATGCTGAACGCCGACGATCACCTCTCCGGGGCATCGTGCTTCTCTGTCGCATCGACCGGATGCATCCGTCTCCCCCAAGCCCCACCGCATAGCCTCCGTTGGCCTGTGAGTCCCCAAGCAGGGGCCGTAACAATCCGCGAATATGTAGTCGAGGGATTGAACCAGGGCGCGAAACGCTCTTAGAACACGTACTCGTTTCTCGACAATTGCCCTGCACTTCTCCTTATGGCCTCTGACTCCGACACTCCCGTATACGTCCTCCTCGGTGCCACCGGCGGCATCGGCACCGTCGTCGCACACCGCCTCGCCGACGACGGCGCTCAGCTCATTCTCGGCGCCCGAACCGAGAGCGACGTGAAAGACTTGGCCGCCGAGACGGGCGGCGACGCGATGCCGCTCGACGCAACCGAGTTTAGCCAGGTTCAGGACGCGGTCTCCCACGCCACAGATACGTACGGCCGCCTCGACGGAATCGTGAACTTCGTGGGGTCGGTGCTGCTCAAGCCCGCCCACCTCACCAGCATCGACGAGTACCAGACGCAGATCGAGAAAAACCTCGACACGGCCTTCAATACCGTGAAGGCTGCCGGGCGGCCCATGATGCGCAGTGGGGGGTCGATTGTGCTCATGGCCTCGGCCGTCTCGCGGACCGGCCTCAAGAACCACGAAGCGATCGCCGCGGCCAAGGGCGGCGTGACGGGCCTCATGCGAGCGGCGGCCGCGACCTACGCCAACCGGGATATCCGCGTAAACGCCGTGGCACCGGGGCTCATCGGAAGCGGGGAGGAATCCACGAGTCGCATGTCGGAACAGATCCTCAGTTCCGAGGCAGGCCGAAAGCAGTCTGAAAGCATGCACGCCCTCGGCCGCGTGGGGCAGCCCGAGGACGTGGCGCCGGCCGTGACTTGGCTCCTCGACCCCGAGACCGATTGGGTGACCGGCCAGGTGATCGGCGTCGACGGCGGCCTCGGCACGGTGCGAGCGGGATAGGGGGTCAGTCACGAGTTATGAGTCACGAGTCATGAGTCTGTAGACGCAAGGGAGCCAAAACCCTCATGACTCGTGACTCATGACTCTCGCGATTCCCGCTTCACACGTCCCGCAAGAGCGCTCTACACCGACGCCGCCTCCGAGCTTCCCTATGAACACGCTTGCCCTCGTCCTTCGCGACCAGCTTGACCGCACCGCGACGGTGCTCGACGCCCTAGACCCGTCACGCGACGCGGTGGCCATGACCGAGGCCGACGTGAACCGCGGCCGGTTTCCGGATCACAAGCAGCGACTGGCCCTCGGGTGGGCGGCGATGCGCCACTTCCGCGACGATCTGCGTGAGCGGGGCTGGACAGTGCACTACCAGCCGGCCGATGCTCCCGATCGGGCCGACAATGCGTCCGACTTTCTGCGACAGCAGATTGCGGAGCATCAGCCCGAACGTGTCGCCGTCACCGAGCCGGGCCGGCACGAACTGCTGGCGGCCATCGAGCAGGCATGCGAGGAGGCAGGGGTCGAGTGCACCGTGCACGCCGACGATCACTTCCTGTCGACGCACGACACGTTTGAGCAGTGGGCGGAGGGCCGGAAAGAGCTCACGCTGGAGTACTTCTACCGCGAGCGGCGCCGTGAGTACGACGTGCTCGTGACCGACGACGGCGACCCGGTGGGCGGGGATTGGAATTACGACGACGAAAACCAGGAGAGCTTCGGCGCCGACGGGCCCGGCATGATCCCGGAAGGGCCCACCTTTGAGCGGGACGCGACGACGGAGGCGGTGCTCGATCTAGTGGCCGACCAGTGCGCCGACGCCCCCGGGCAGCTCCACGACTTCCGGTGGCCGGTGACGCCCACGCAGGCCGAACAGGCCCTCGACGATTTCATTGAGCACCGGCTCCCGCAGTTCGGCACGTACCAGGACGCGATGTGGACGGGACGTGCCTTTCTCTACCACTCGCGCCTCTCGGCCGCCCTCAATCTCAAGCTGCTCGACCCGATGACAGCGGTCCGGGCCGCCGAGCAGGCCTACCGCGACGACCACGCGCCCCTCAACGCTGTGGAGGGCTTCATTCGCCAGATTCTGGGCTGGCGCGAGTTCGTCCGCGGCGTCTACTGGCAGCACGCCCCGGAGTACGTGGACCGCAACGCGCTGGACGCCACCGCAGACCTGCCCGACTTCTACTGGACCGGCGACACAGACATGCGGTGTCTGCAGGAGTGCGTGGGCCAGGTCCGCGAGCACGCCTACGCCCATCACATCCCGCGCCTCATGGTCATGGGCCTCTTCGGGCTGCTCTACGGCGTGGACCCGCAGCAGATGAACGAATGGCACGAGGCGATGTACATCGACGCCTGGGAGTGGGTCTCGACCCCCAACATGGTGGGCATGGCGCTCTACGCCGACGGGGGCGTGGTGGGCTCCAAGCCCTACACCGCATCCGGGAAGTACATCAACCGGATGAGCAACTACTGCTCCCACTGCCGCTACGACCCGGACCAGGCCACAGGCGAGGACGCCTGCCCCTTCACGTCGCTCTACTGGAACTTCCTGGACCGGCATCAGGAGCAGCTGTCCGGCAACCGGCGCATGAACTTCCAGCTCGCCAACGTCCGGCGCAAGTCCGACAAGGAACTGGAGGCCATCGCGGAGCGGGTGGCGGAGGTGCGGGCGTTGACCGACTCGGGAGAAATATAAGCGTTCTCGCGACAGGCCCTCAGAAAAGAGTTCCCGCTCCGTTCCCCTTCGGCCGCAACTGCAGAGCCGTTCCCGAAATGGGCCGTTCCCGAAATGGGGAGAACGGACGAGTCTTGACTCCTTTTTAGAACGATCATTACAGAATGGAGTGCCGGCGCGTGTGCTTGCCGCTAGTCCTTCCCACTACTCCTTCCCACTACTCCCGATACTGCATGTCCGATCCTCTCTTCTCCTCCCTCAACCTTGGTGCCCTAACGCTTCCACACCGCATGGCGATGGCGCCGCTCACCCGCAACCGCGCGGGCGAAGGCAACGCGCCCAGTGACCTGAACGCAACGTACTACGAACAGCGTGCCTCCGCTGCGCTCATGATCACGGAGGCCACGCAGGTGGCACCGAAGGGGCAGGGCTATCCACGGACGCCTGGCATCCACTCCGAAGCACAGGTCGAGGGATGGTCGGACGTGACCGACGCGGTTCACGAGGCCGGGGGACGGATTTTCCTCCAGCTCTGGCACGTTGGACGCATCTCGCACTCCGCCTACCACGATGGCGAAAAGCCCGTCGCGCCCTCCACGGTGCAGCCTGAAGGGAAGGTCCTGACTCCTGATCTGGAGATGGCCCCTTTCGAGACGCCGCGCGCACTGGAGACCGACGAGGTGTCGGAGGTGGTGGCGCAGTACCGCCGAGGCGCCGAGAATGCTCGGCGCGCCGGGTTCGACGGCGTCGAAATCCACGCGGCCAACGGGTACCTTATCGATCAGTTTTTACGCTCGAAGACCAATCGGCGCACGGACCGCTACGGCGGCTCGCTGGAGAATCGTC
>CAZMDV010000310.1:0-3657 GCA_964564875.1 uncultured Salinivenus sp. | reverse complement strand
CCAGTGATCGACCTACGGCCCAGGGGTCGTTGCCTTCCTCTCGGTGGCCGACGGGCTCCAGATCAGGAGCGCGAGCACGGCCCCGAACCCCACCACCGCCAGCACAACGACCGGTGCGACCGGCTCCCCCGTGTCGGGCCCCCGAAGAGCGCGGTCCGGACCGACATAAGGCCAGAGGGCGCGGAGCGCCCCGGCGATGAGCCCCACCAGCGCCGCCATCGTCGCGTCGTGCCGATGCGCCAGCAGCAGGTCGAGAAGGGTAGCGAACAGGCCCAGCCCCACAGCGGCCCCCACGCAGAACGTGAGCACGTAGCCCCATTCGAGCCCGTTGAGTGCCTCCAGCGTAGGCGTGTAGATGCCCAGCACCTCCAGCAGAAACGCCCCGCTGACCCCGGGCAGGATCATGGCACAGATCGCCACCGACGCGGAGAGGAAGACCCGGAACAGGCTCGGGTCGGAGACGGCGAGGGCCGGAAGGCCCGTGAGCCAGAACGCACCGGCGGCGCAGGCGAGCCCGATGCCCGCCCGCAGTGCCGTCAGGCGCTCGATGCGGCGGGCCGGGATGAGGAGGGACGCAGCCACGAGGCCGAGGAAGAGCCCCCGCATGGACGCCGGGTAGGCCTCCATCAAGGGCGGGATGACCCTCGCCCCCACCAGGATGGCCACGGCGATGCCCCCCAGAAGGGGCAGGATGAGTCGCCACGGCACCGCCGCCCAGTGCCGGCGGGCGGCGTCGAGGTCGAGACGCAGCAGCGCCAGCCCCCACGACACGGCTGAACTAAGGGCGCTCACGAGCCGCTCGTAGATGCCCACGATGAGGGCCATGGTGCCCCCGCTCACGCCGGGAACCACGTCGGCGCCCCCCATCAGCACGCCGTACAGCACGTAGCGAACCAGGGCAAACGGCGTGGAGGGCATGTGCTGGTGCGTAGACAAGTGCGCAAGGAAGTGCGTCTCGCCTCCCGGCCGTCTCAGGCTCCCCCCGCGCAGAGACGAGGTGCCCGGTGCATTTGGGCGTAGCGCGTCCAGGAGAGAATCGCCCCCGGCGGAAGGATCACCAAAGACGCGTGTCCGGCGCCGGGCGCTGCGGGCAGTGAGCCCTACGAGTCGAGGTCCAGGAGCTGCCGGACGCGCTCATTGTCGTAGAGGTTGGGATAGGCTTGCCGGAACTCGTCCTTCTTGGCGGGGTCGAGCCGGAAGGCCGCCTTGAGAGCCCGGATGCTCTCGTCGGCACGGCCCAGGGCCAGCAGGGCTTTGGCCTGCCGGAAGTACGTGCTGGCGCTGTTAGGGTCGAGCTCCAGGGCCTGCCGGTACGCCTCCAGGGCCTCCTCGGGCTGCTCCTTCTCCAGGAGCGTCTCGGCGTACCCCGTCCAGGCGCGCTCGTTCGACTCGTCGAGCCGCACGGCGTGCTGGTACGCGTTCAGGGCCTCGTCGAACCGCCCGGCTTTGTAGGCGCAGTCGGCCCGCGCGGTCCAGAACTTAGGCACGTCCGACTTCAGGTTTACGGCGTAGCGGAAGCATTCAAGGGCCTCCTCGGGCTGCTCCTCCGCGTCGAAGCAGCAGCCAAGGCCGTACCACGCCTCCGGGTAGCTCGACTCCAGATCAAGGGTTTTCTCGTAATAGGTCCGAGCCACGTCGAGGTCGCCCCGCTCCTCGTGGGCCAGCGCGAGGTTGTAGTAGGTCGCCGCGTCGGGCCCTTCGAGCTCCAGCACCTTTTCGTAGCTCTCGATGGCCGCCCCCAGGTCTCCCAGGTTTGCCTGCGCGTTGCCCCGATTGTAGTACGCTGACGCAAACTCGTCGTGGATCGCGAGCGCCATGTCGTAGCTCTCCACGGCCTCCTCAAAGCGGCCCAGGCGGTTGAGCACGATGCCCCGGTTGTACCAGGCGTCCTGCGAATAAGGGTCAATGTCGAGGTGATTGTCGTAGGCCTCCACGCTCTCCTCATTCTCCCCGAGCCGGTCGCAGCAGTAGCCCAGTTCGTACCACGCTTCCGGGTGCTCCGGGCACACGTCGACGCACCGCTCGAAAGCGTCCACCGCCTCCTCCAGCTGCTCGTTCCGCTCTAGGGTGACCCCAAGGTTGAACAGGGCCTCCCCATGGAGGGGATTGATCGAGAGGGCCTCGTTGTACGCATCGAGCGCCCCCTCCATCCGTCCCAGGCTGTCGAGGGTAATGCCGAGGTTGATAAGCGTCTCGACGTCGGTCGGGTTGATGTCCAGGGCCTTCTCGTAGGCCTCCAGGGCCTCCTCCGGGCGGCCCAAGTTGTTCAGGAGGATGCCCCGCCGCATCCAGGCGTCGGACATGTAGGGGTGTAACTCAATAAGATGGTCAATCACCCCGAGGGCTTTTTCCATCTCGCCCTCCTCAAAGTAGAACGAGGCGATCTCCTCCAGGTCACTGGAGTCGAAGTACGCCGACGGATCCTCCTCGTACGCGGCCACGAGATCTTCGAGGGGATCCTCATGCGCCGAGTCCTCAAAGTCATCGAAGCCGAAATCGAACGTGTTCATACGGCACCAGTACGTGATTCGTTAGAACGCGCGGTCGCTACCAGTCCACTGCGCTGCAGGTCCCGGCCGAGTTGCTTCTAAGTATAACGCCTCCACGAAAGAACTTGCAAAAATGACGCCTGCGTGGGCCGGTCGTGGAGGCCAGAACTCGTCTCCCGGGCTTCGGACCGACCTCTTGGGCACCACTATGCTGCTTCTCACCTTCGAAGGCATCGACGGAAGCGGAAAGAGCACGCAGGCCCGGCTTCTTGACGAGTATTTGCAAAAAAACGGACACGAAACCCTTCTCGTTCGCGAGCCTGGCGGCACCGAGCTGTCCGAACGGGTCCGCTCCATTCTTCTGGACTCAAGATTAAACGTCCATCCGATGGCAGAGTTGCTCCTGTTTTCGGCCGCGCGCACGCAACTCGTGGCCGAGCGCATCCGGCCGGCCCTGGACAAGGGTCGGATCGTCCTTTGCGACCGGTTTTACGATTCTACCACGGCGTATCAGGGCGCAGGCCGCGGTGTCGCTGATCCGGCATGGCTCCAGTCGTTTCACCGCCGGGTTACCGACGGCCTCGTGCCTGACCGCACCTATCTGGTGAACCTCGATCCCGAAACGGCCCGGGACCGCCGAGGCGACGCAACAGAAGGCGACCGCATGGAGGCCGAGGATCAGGACTTCTATCGTCGCGTGGCGGCGGCGTACGACGCGCTCGCCGAGGAGCACCCCGATCGCATCCACCGGCTCGACGGGCACCGCTCTATCGACGCCCTGCACGCCACGATCCGGTCCGACGCCGAGGCCCTGCTGGACACAGCGCAGTCGCACTGACGTCGGGGGGGGGCTCCGGCGGAGAGGCCTACGACCAATACTGGCGTGCACACCGGCCTGTACTGCCAGGGCCGCAAACGCTGGTTCTGGACGGTCGAACCCCGTCCTCCCCGACGATGCCTTCCCGCACCGCGAGAACGATCCGCCGGCCATCACACGCCGTGATCCAGCCCTCCGTTCCCAGCAAAAAAGCTGCCGGCCCGACGCGGTCTAGACGACGCGGCCCGTCCGACGGGATCAAGGGAACCGAAGCCGAAACCGACCACGGCACCTCCCTAGTCGCCCGAGAGAGAACCCTCTGACTCTCTTGAGGGATCGACAAGCCCACAG
>CAZMDV010000309.1:0-3666 GCA_964564875.1 uncultured Salinivenus sp. | reverse complement strand
GTGGACGACCAGATCGGCGTGCCCACGTGGGCGGGCTGGCTCGCCGAGGCGACGGCCACGATTGGAGAGCGCCTCCTCGCGGCCAGCCCCCCCTCGTCCCTCCGGGGACTCTACCATCTTGCCGGGACCGGCCAGACCAGCTGGTACGGCTTTGCACGGGCGATCTTCGCCCAGTTTGGCCGCACAGACGTGGCGGTCGAGCCGGTGGACTCCACCGAGTACCCCACTCCGGCGCCGCGACCGTCCTACACCGTGCTCGACTCGAGCCGAGCCCGCACGACGTTCGGCCTGACGCTCCCAACGTGGACGACCCAACTCGCCCACTTTCGCGGGCGCGCCGCCCAGGCGAGAGCGGACGCGGCGAGCCCCGGGTAGGCACGGAGGCGAATATTCGGAAAAGTCAGCCTGCGGAGGGCCGTTACACTCGCCTTTCTACCCGCCGCCGCTTACCAAATATACTCGACCGTGCACCCTCTTGTACCGGTTGCTCCTCTGGTCGTGGGGCCGGTGGGCGCCCGGTTCGATGTTGTCCTCCTATCACCGGACTGCGGTTCTGTGTTCATGATGCGCCGCTTTATTTCGCGTCTCTGCGTCCTCCTCGTGGCCCTGGCCGCCGTCGTGCCCGCCCAAAGCCAGGCCCAGCAGCGCGAGGACCTGCCGGAAGAGGTCCGGCAGGAACTGGAACAGCGCGGCCTTACAGTCGATGAGGCGCGCCAGCGGCTCCGTCAGCTTGGCATCGACCCCTCGAATCCGCAGCAAGCCCTTCGACAGGCCCGGCAGCTGGGCGTGCCCGAGGCCCGCATTCAGAGCCTGCTCCAGGCGGTCCAGGCGCGGCAGGACACCGTAGGCGCCGACACGCTTCGAACCCGCGCGCCCCGCAATCCGCCCTTTCCGGTGATAGCGGGAACCCCCCGGATCGAGCCGGACAGCATCTCGGTCGGCCAGCTTCCCGTGGACGTGGAGGTGAGCGTGCCGCTCCGTAGCCAGAACCAGATCCGACGCGTGCGGCCCGGGTTCCTCACGGCCGACGGGGATTCGGTGGCGGTACGGCGGGTGCAGCGCACTCGCGGCTCCGTGATAAATGGCACATGGGGGGGCACCATCACGGTCCCCAAGGATGCGCGCGACGGTACGTGGACCCTCTTCGTGCAGGCGACGACGCGCGACACGACCGTCACGCTGGCCACGGGCCGCCGCATCACGATCTTTCCGAAGGGAGAATTGCCGAAGCGGGACACGGCTCGAGCGAGGCGGGATACTCTGAAGTACTTCGGCTACGACACGTTCGAGACGATCCCCGAGGCCTTTACTCCGCAGCCCACCGGGCCCGCCGACGACAGTTACGTCGTGGGCCCGGACGACGAATTGCGGCTTACGGTGTGGGGGGGAGCTGAGTTTACTTATGAGCTGCCGGTGGACCAGGGAGGGCGCGTGACCGTCCCCAATGTGGGGCAGTTCACGGTGTCGGGCAAAACGCTCAGCGAGTTGCGGACGGAGATGAAAAAATGGCTCTCCCGCAGCTACTCGGGTCTTACGAGCGATCCGCCGACGGTCTTTATGGACCTGACCCTCACGCGAGTGCGGCCCGCTCAGGTGTTTGTCCTGGGGGAGGTGCCCCAGCCGGGCGGATACGTCATCAGCAGCTACTCGACCGTGTTCAACGCGCTCTACAGCGTTGGGGGACCGCTCCGGCGGGGAAGCCTCCGCAACATTAAGGTCATTCGGGACGGGGAGGTCCTCGAGACCGTAGACCTGTATGACTACCTTCTGCAGGGATACAGTCCCGATCCGGTCCAGCTCCGGAGCAACGATTACATCTTCGTGCCGCCGCGGGGCGAGACGGTGGCGATCACCGGTCCTGTAAAGCGCCCAGCGTACTACGAGATGAAAGCAGACGAGACGGTCGAGGACCTGATCGAATACGCGGGCGGCCTCAAGCCAAAGGCCTACACGAAGCGGCTCCAGATCAAACGCATCGTGCCGCCTGGTGAGCGCGAGGACCCGTCCGTGGCCCGCGAGGTGCGGGACATCAGTCTTCAGGCGGCCCAGTCCGACACGGCCCAGGTGCCGCTGGCCGACGGCGACCGCGTCGAGATCCTCTCCATCACTGAGGCTGAGGATCGGGCCGTCCAGGCCCGAGTCGATGCGGCGGAGATCACGGGGGCGGTCTACCAGCCCGGGCAGTACGAGATCGGGGATGACGTTCGCACGGTGAAAGACCTCATCGAGGAGGCCGACGGCCTGACGGGCGATGCCTACCGCGAGCAGGCCGACCTCGTGCGCCTCGACGACACTCTCAGCCAAACGAGCCGTTCCATCGACTTGAGCGCGGTGATGGAGGATCGGCCACAGGCCAACGTCGTCCTTCAGCCGGGCGACAGCCTCCACGTCGCCTCCATCCAGAAGATGCGGGTGGACCGAACTGTCAGCATCACGGGACAGGTGCGGGATCCGGGCCAGTACCGCTTCAGCAAAGGCATGACGGTCCAGAGCCTGCTCCGGAAAGGCGGCGGGCTGACCGATGATGAGTACCTGAAAGAGGTCTTTCTCGGCCGGGCCGATCTGTTTCGGGTATCGAAGGACGGGGGCGAAGAACGGGTCATTCCCTTCCATCTGGGCGAGGCCCTGGACGGCAGTGGCATGGCCGGTCGCACGCTCCGGCCGGGAGACGAAATTCGGGTCTACCCCGCGACGGTGAAGCGGGTGAAAGACCGGTTCGTGCACGTCAGCGGGGCGGTGCAGGACACCGGGCGCTACGCATATCGCGACAACATGACGCTCAAGGACGTCATCCTGCAGGCGAACGGCTTCACGGAAGCCGCCTCTCTGAAAAAGGTCACGGTGACGCGAATGGTGGAACGGCCGGGCCAAAAGGGCCTGCGGGCCAAACCCCTCGAGGTTCCACTGATGGACCGGGACGTGGACCCCAAGACCGTAAGCTTCTCCGTTGGGGACACGGCCCGCGCGCTGGAGGCCGCCGCCGACTTTGAACTCCAGCATCGCGATCGCGTCTTTGTCCGAAGGGATCCTTCGTTCCAACCTCAGCGGACCGTCACGGTCCGCGGAGAGGTGCAGTATCCAGGCGAGTACACGCTTCTTCGCGACAATGAACGGCTTTCGAGTATCGTCCAACGAGCGGGCGGCGTGCTTCCCACCGGCTACTTGAAGGGCGGACGGCTTCTTCGGGAACAAGAGCGGGCGAGAAAGAGCTTCCAGGCAGAGGCGCCCACCGAGCAGGTCATCGTTGAGATGGAACAGGCCGTGCGGGGAACCTTGCCGGAGGACGTCATTCTGCAGTCGGGCGATGAGATCGTGATTCCGAGCCAGCCCAATACCGTGGCCGTGCGCGGCAACGTCGCCAACGAAGGCCTCATCAAGCACAAGCCCGGGCGCCGGGTCGACTACTACCTCGACCGGGCCGGCGAGACGCGCGACAGCACACGGGCGATCTATCTGACCCAGGCCTCCGGCGCCACCTTTCGCGTCGAGACGGGATGGTTTCGGCGCACGCCGAAGGTCGACGACGGAGCCATCATCCGGGTGGCGCGGAAGGAGTCGGCTCCGCAGACGGAGGGAACGGACATCGCACAGATCGTGACGGAGGTGACCGGCATTCTGTCGAGCGCCCTTACCGTTGTCGTGCTCGTGACGCGGGCCACGAACTGA
>CAZMDV010000308.1:0-3671 GCA_964564875.1 uncultured Salinivenus sp. | reverse complement strand
AGGTCGAGCATGCCGATCTTCTCCAGCTGCGTCGGCGCGCCGAAGTCGTGGGTCATCACGTAGAGCGTCAGGTCCGTCAGGTCCACGATCTCCGTGTCGCTCTGCCCGATGCCCGCGGTCTCGACGAGAATCAAATCGAAGCCCGCCGCCTGGCAGACGCCGATTGCCTCCTTCAGCGCCTCCGTCGTCGTCCGGTTCGCTTCTCGGGTCGCGAAGGAGCGCATGTAGACGCGATCGGAGTTGGCTCCATAGATGGCGTTCATGCGGATGCGGTCGCCGAGCAGCGCCCCCCCGGTGCGCCGTCGGGTGGGGTCCACCGAGAGCACCGCGAGCTCCAGGTCGTCGTGGTCGTTCAGGAAGCGCCGCACAATCTCGTCGGTCAAGGTCGACTTCCCCGCGCCCCCCGTTCCGGTAATTCCCAGCGTCGGCGCCGCCGAACCTTCAACCGTCAAACGTTCAACATTTAATCCCTCCGGGCTCCCATCCCCTCTCGGCTCCCCGTCCGTAGCGGTAGGACCAGGATCCTGAGCTTCCGTCTCACCGGACGTCCCAACGACGACCGCCGCCCGCTCCGGCTCCGGCGCCTCCACACGGGTGAGGTTCCGGGCCACGACTCGCGGGTCTCGCTCCGGCACGTGATCGGGAACCTGAAACTCGGCGTCGACGACGGGGAAGTCGCACTCCTCCACCATGTCGTTGATCATGCCCTGCAGGCCCATCTCCATCCCCTCGTCCGGCGAGTAGATGTGGGCGATGCCGTAGTCCTCCAGCTCCGCCTTCTCCTCGGGGACGATGACACCCCCACCCCCGCCGTACAGGCGAATGTGCCCCGCCCCACGCTCCTCCAGCAGGTCGTGCATATATTTGAAGTACTCCATGTGTCCCCCCTGGTAGCTGGACACAGCGATGCCCTGCGCGTCCTCCTCGATGGCGGTGTCGACGATCTCCTTCACCGACCGGTTGTGGCCGAGGTGGATCACCTCGGCGCCGGTCTGCTGCAGGATGCGGCGCATGATGTTGATCGCCGCGTCGTGGCCGTCGAACAGGCTGGTGGCGGTGACGAAGCGAACGGGATGGGTGGGCTGATAGCGGTCAGCGTCCATGGTGAAGAAGCGTGCTGCGGAAGGGCAAAATCGAGATAGGCGATGCTACATCTTCAAAAAAGCGCTTTTACACATAATACGGGCGGGGGGAAGACACGTTGCACTCGTTCCATCCACCCTGCGTCAAATCCATAACGGGGGTGCCTTCTCCGGTAGACCGCAAGGACGAGCCCATTGAACGAGACCCAATCCTCAGGAGTCAGGCAGAACGCCGTCGAGTGGCTCATCCGCGGTCGTGCAGCAGGCGCGCAAGCCGTCATCGGTCGTAACGATTCGACCCGACTCAGGCTGTGCCCCCGCCCTGTCGTGCTCCGACAACGCCCGCTCCACGGCGTTCAGAACCGCCGCTTTCTGCATCGATCTGGGCGTCGACAAATAGAAATGCGTAGGACAAAAGATGCTCCGCCGCGCCGCGTAATGTTGCAACGAGATGGACACGCGCTGCAACGATGTGCCTCTCCACAGAGGCGGTCTCGGGGCCGTCGCCCGGAACTCCCCCGAAGTCGCCGATTTCCTTTGGCCCGGGGCGACCGGACGGTCCTTTCGCCCAGTCCGGTCAGTCCCTCGTTCGCTAGTCTTTTGATTGATCGTCTGCAGTCTCGTGGCCAAGCTCGTCGTTCCCGGGGGCAATGGCTTTATCGGATCCGAAATCTGCCGCGTCGCGGTGCAGAGCGGGCACGAGGTGGCCGCCTTCGGCCGCACCGGCCGCCCGGCCCTCACGCCTGCCCGGCACCCCTGGACTCAGGAGGTCGAGTGGCGCGCCGCCAACGTGTTCGAGCCCGACACGTGGCGCGACCTGCTGGAGGGGGCCGACGCTGTCGTGCACTGCATTGCCACGATCCAGGAAACCCCCGATCGCAACGTGACCTTCGACCGGGTGAACGCAGAATCGGCCCTGCTGGCGGCCGACGAGGCGGTGGAAGCGGGGGTCAACGCGTTTGTCTTCCTCTCGGTGCGCGACAAACCCCCCATCGTCCCCCACAATTTTCTGGCGGCGAAGCGTCGCGCCGAGCGGACGCTCCACGAACAGTATTCGGATCTCCGTACTGCGTCGCTCCGACCGAACCTCGTCTACGGCGACCAGCAGCGAGGCACGCCCACGCTCGCAGCCGTGCTGAACCAACTGAGAGGCATCCGCCCGCACCCTTACGCCTCCGACGCGGGCCGCCCGCTCCCGGTGGAGGTCGTCGCCGCCGCGGCCGTTCAGGCCGCCGTCACCTCCACGCTGGAGGGCATCCTCACCGTGCCCCAAATCGACGACGTCGGTCGCACTAGCGGGCTGATTGATCTGGAGGAGATCGCCGAACCGTCAATCACGCCCCTGCTCCTCGGCCTGGGCGGCGCTGCCGTCAGCGGCTGGCTTCTGTCCCGCTGGCTCCGTCGTGAGGCTGACGGCTCGTAGATTCGTTCTTGAGTTTCCTCTCGCCAGTCTGAGGGCCGAGCGCCCGGCCAATGTGCTTCTCCAGGGAGTTCTTGATCCCATCGATGACGTCCTGTCCGTCCGGCCTGGATACGGAGATGGCGTGGATGTAGATGGCGGACCGGTCCGGGGCCACGTCCAGGCTGAGCGTGCCGGGCGTGAGGGAAATCATGTTGGCCAGCACCGTGATTTCCCGATCGGTCTGTACGTTGAGCGGATACTCAATGACGGCGGGCCGAATGGTCAGCGTGGGCTGAATCACGTACCACACCACCTCCAGGGCCGAAAGGATCACCTCGCGAATGAACACGACGATCAACACGAGGTTGCGCCAGATTCGACGGACGGGTCGGCCCGCCGGAAAAACACCCGGTTCGTCCGGGCTGAAGAGGGGGTGGGAGATGCGAAGAATAACCCACGAGAAGAGGGCCCCCAGAAGCAAAGTGCCGGGGCTGAACGATCCCTGCAGGGCCGCCCAGACGAGCGTCATGAGCAGAACCCGAACGAGCGTAACCATCACTGTCACCTCCAACCGTCAACCAAAAGCAATCAGATCGCAAAATCGAGGGCGTGCTCCTGTTGCCATTCCCCCAAACTTCCAACCTTCAATTCTCCCATACCTATCCCCCCAGCACCGCCTCAATGTAGGGCCCCGTATCCGTCAGGTGGACAGCCGCGTCGTGGGCAAAGGCAAACACCGGCTCGGCGTAGCAGCCGACGACGAAGAGCACCAACGCCAACACCGCCACGGGCCCCTGGAGCACCGACCGCACACTCCACGAATCGCCGGCCCCGAAGTCATCCAGGTCCTCCACCTGGGGCGGCGACCAGAACGCCCGCCCCCACACCTGGCCCACCACCAGTAGCGTGAGCACGCCTACGATGAGCGCCACGGCGACGATGACCCATCGTCCCTGCGCGAGGCCCGCCTGAATGAGCGTCAGCTTGCCCCAGAATCCGGGAAACGGGGGAAAGCCCGCCAGCGAGAAGGCCGGGACGACGAAGGCGGTGGCCAGCAGCGGACGATATTCGTAGAGCCCCCCCATCCGCCCAATCTCCGAGGTGCCCGTCTCCCGCTTCATGAGGCCGCCAATGAGAAAGAGGGCCGTCTTGACGGGGACGTCCTGAAACACGTAGAAGACCGCCCC
>CAZMDV010000307.1:0-3724 GCA_964564875.1 uncultured Salinivenus sp. | reverse complement strand
CTGCCGATTTTTCGCGTAGTCCTGCCGCACGAACCACTTGTTCTGCCACTCCCGCCCGGGGCGGTGGCTGAAGAACAAAATGGCGGTGCGGTCTTCAGGCATCCCAGAGGCAATCCGTCGCTGACAGAGGATCCGGGGGCGGCTGGAAAACACGCGTACAGCGCTCCGTCGCCCACACACATGTACACGGCAATCGCATCAACACAGAAAGGACTTCCACTGTCGCTCCAAACTTGCTTTGGAGCCTATCCGACCGACGGATTGGGCCTTTTCGTACAGTCGGATGGGCTCTGAGTCAAGCTCAGAGCGACGATGGGGGTGTTTCTGTGAGCAGAGAACGCATTGAGCGGTATTTTCGTGGCAAGAGCATTTGATGCGATTGCCGTACACACATGTAGGGAGTATCCTGTCCCGAACGTTCGTTACGGGCCCGAGTGTGATCATTTCGCAAACGCCCTTCGTTCCCGCTCCTCTTCTCGCCCGTTCCCAAACGCCTACGCGCCCACGCGCTGATCGACCGGCTCGCCATCGCCTCGGGGGGCCGTGCCCGACGCCTGATCGGCGTACTGCAGGTCGTAGAGCTTGCGGTACAGACCGTCCATCGACAGCAGCTCCTGGTGGGTGCCCCGCTCCCGAATCTCGCCCTTGTGCATCACCAGAATCTTGTCCGCGTCCTGGATCGTGGAGAGGCGGTGCGCAATGGCGAGCGTGGTGCGCCCCTCCGTGAGCCGCTCTAGGGCGTTCTGGATGAGGGTCTCGGTCTCTGTGTCGACGCTGGAGGTAGCCTCGTCGAGCACCATCACGTCCGGGTCGTAGATGAGGGCACGCACGAACGCCAGGAGCTGTCGCTGGCCCCGCGAGAGCGACGAGCCGCGCTCCTTCACGTCCTGGTCGTATCCCTCCGGCAGCCGCTCAATGAGCTGATCGGCCTGTACCGTCTCCGCGGCGCGTCGCATCAGGTCCTCGTCCACACTCGGGTCGTCGAGGGTTAAGTTGCGACGCACCGAGCCGCTGAAGAGAAACACGTCCTGCGGGATGAGGCCGATGTGCTCACGCAGATCCTTCAGCCGTAGGTCGCGGATGTCGTGCCCATCCACGAGAATGCGGCCCTTCTCAATCTCATAGAATCGGAGCAGCACGTTCATGACGGTCGACTTGCCCGCCCCGGTTGCGCCCACCAGCGCCGCCATCTCGCCGGGCTCCACCGTGAAGGACACGTCCTTGAGCACCCAGTCGGGGGTGCCCTCGTTGTCCTCCTCGTAGGCAAACCACACATTCTCGAACTCGATCGTGCCCTCCACGCGGTCGAGCTCTACGGGCGCCTCCGGGTCGTCGAGGCCCTCGTCGGTATCGAGCACGCTGAAGACACGCTCGGCCCCGGCCATGGCGCGCTGCAGGGTGTCGTACTGGTTGGACAGGTCGCGAATGGGCCGGAAGAACTGCCGCGCGTACTGGATGAAGGCGACGAGTACGCCGAGCGTGAGCGCCGATCCGCCAAGCGCCCGCAAGCCCCCAAACCATAGCACCGCCGCCAGGGCCACGCTCGAAATAAACTCGATCGACGGCCAGAAGACGGCGTAGTAGAAAATCGTCTTCAGGTGCGCCGCCCGGTGGTCGTCGTTGATGTCACGGAAGCGGTCCATCTCTTCGTCCTCTCGGTTGAAGAGTTGGACGATGTGCATGCCCGTCACGTGCTCCTGGATGAAGGAGTTGATCCGGGCCATTTGCTTGCGCGTCTCGCGGTACTGCTCCCGCACGTTGCGCCGAAACCAGAACGTCACCCACACCATCAGCGGCATCACCAGCAGCGTGACCACCGCCAGCATCCAGTTCAGGGTGAACATGAAGTAGGCGATGAAGAAGAGCTTGAAGAGGTCCCCCAGTGCCGAGACGAGCCCCGAGGACAGGGCGTCGCTGAGGGCCTCCACGTCGCTCGTGGTGCGGGTGATGATGCGCCCGACGGGCGTGTGGTCGAAGTACGAGAGGGACTGGTTCTCGACGTGGCGGAAGAGGGTCGTCCGCAGGTCGTAGATGGCCTGCTGTCCGATCCACTGCGTGAGGTAGTTCTCGACGAACGAAAGCAGCCCCTCCCCCACCAGCGCGAGCATCAAGAAGAGGATGATGTACTGCAGCCCTTCCAGGTCGCCGACGACGATGTAGTTGTCGATCCCCTTCTGCACGAGCCACGGGCGGAGGGGCCCCAGCACCGACGCGCCCAGCGTGATGATGAGCGCCAGAACGATGTACCACGTATAGGGCGCCAGGTAGCGGGCCATTCGGCGTATGAGACGCCCGTCGAAGGTGTTGACCTCCTTGACGGTATCCTCCGGCTCAAAATGGTCGTCGGACGTGTCGTCAGCCAAGTGTAGAGAGGTGGGTAGCTGGAAAAGGAAGACGCATGGAGGTATCGCCAACTCAGAGTCTGCGCGGAGTGTTGCGCGCTCCGAAACAGCGGCGTGAGATTGGTCGCCGAAGTTTCACGTTTCGTCCGTCACGCTCGCCGAATCGAAGAGTCCCCTCCTCACCGGTTCGGAGGATGCCGGTCTTCTGCCCATTCTTCCGGATTCCGAATGATGTATTCTCGACACGCTCGCCATTCCCCTTCGTCGCGGAGAATCCGGTCGTGATACCGCCGAGCGAATGCAGACGTGCTCCGTAGGCCTCACTTGGTCAGGTGTCAGCCCGAGGACGGCGCCGGCTCCTTGTCTCGGGGATCGAGCTCGTAGCGCCGGAGTTCCTCGGCGATCTCCGTCTTCGGAAACACAGATCGCGCCTCCCGCACCAGCGGCGTCGGATCGGGGTAGCGCGCGCTCAGATGACCCAGGAGGAGGCGCTCCGCCCCGGCGTCCCCCGCCACCGTCGCCGCCTGCCGGGCCGTTGAGTGACCCGTCGTCTCTGCGCGGTCTCGATGCGCCTCGGCGAAGGTCGCATCGTGGTAGAGCAGATCCGCGTCGTCCGCGAGGGCGCGTCCTCCGTCGCAGGGCCGCGTGTCGGTGACGTACGCCGCCGTGATGCCGGGCCGCGGCGGGCCCATCACCTGATCGGGCTGCACCATCGTTCCGTCCGCCGCGGCCACCGGCGTGCCGTCCTGCAATTTTCCAAACGCGGGGCCTTCCGGCACGCCCAGCGCCCGCGCCGTGTCGGGCTCGAACCGCCCAGGCCGCGTCCGCTCCGCCAGCCGGAACCCCATCGCAAACCCGCGATGGTCCAGCGGACGCGCCGTCACGGTCAACTCCTCCGTCTCGTAGACGACCGCGTGCGTGAGCCCCTCGTCGATCTCCGTGATGCGCAGCGGAAACGGCAGGGCGTCCGGCGCGTCGCCCGGGGGGGCGTCGAGCATCGCCCGGCCGCCCGACGGCACCACGAGGGTCACCGGATCGGCCCGCTGCTGCAGCGCCAGCGTCGACAGGAGACCGGGCAGGCCGTAGCAGTGATCGCCGTGCAGGTGCGTCACAAAAATGGCGTCCACCCGCACCCGAGGGAGATCAGCCTCCATCAGCCGATACTGTGTGCCCTCCCCGCAGTCAAAGAGCAGCACCCGCCCCTTCCGCTCGATGGCCAGTGCCGACAGGTGCCGGTCCTCTGTGGGCAGCGCCGAGGCCGTGCCCAGGGGAATGACGTCGGTGGTCATGGACGTTGCGTTGAATGTTGGAAGGTTGAAGGTTAAATGTTCGGACGCTTTTCCCCACAGCCTCAACGATTCCTGTTTCCACCTTCCAATTTT
>CAZMDV010000306.1:0-3724 GCA_964564875.1 uncultured Salinivenus sp. | reverse complement strand
AAATTCGGCATGCCTGAGCGCTCCGACCGAAGGGAGGAGCGTGAGTTTGGCGAATCTCAGGGGCCCTCGTGGTCATCCCGCGTGGTGGAGGTTGAGAGGCCTCAGCCAATTTTTTCACAGGGGCCCCTTGCGGGTCATCCCGCGTGGCCTTGACCTTTTCGTCCATTTTGGGTCAAGCCAAAATGGACAATTCGGTCGGATGGTCAGGCACATCGTTCCAACCCAGGCAACCTGGACGAGCGGACTGCTGAGGGGCATGAAAACGGCGCCCGAGTAAACTTTACACTATTTGACGAGGGCCCCAAACAAGAAGAGGGACGTGCGAACGATCTCGCACGTCCCTCCGCGTCTCTTTCGAGGTCGGGATTTACGCTCCTGCTTAGCAGCACGCTGCATCTTCCTCGTCGTAGTACGAATCGGCCTCGCCGCTCGTGTAGAAGGCCTCCCAGGAGACGCCCTGCTGGTCCACGACCCACGTCTTGTCGGAGTTGGCGTAGCAGCAGGTCGTCTCGCCTTCGTTGTTCACCGTGCCGCCCGCGCGGTCGATCCGCTCGCGCAACTCTTCGAGTTCGTCGGGCGTCTCGGCCTGGATGCCGAGATGCTCAATCCCAAAATCTTCGTCCTTTTCCGCGATGGAGAAGTTGACGCGCGGGTCGTCGAGCATCCACTTCGCGTAGTCGGGCTCCTGCTTTGTAGGCGCGGCGTCGAAGAGGGACGAGTAGAAGCGCGTCGCCTCGTCGAGGTCCTTCACGCGCAGCATGACGTGCATTCGTTTCATGGCCATCTGGGGTGGTTTGAGAATGTGTATCGAAGCAGGCTTCTTTCGCCTGCGCACCCCGGTAGTCGGGCGAGTACCGAAGATGGCGCATCCCTTCGCTCATTCTTCACGAATTGCCCGTCTCACGCTGCTCTTCGCGTCGCCGAAACGCCACGGCTCGGCCCTCCGGCCCGAACTCGACCTCGCAGCAGCACCGGAGCCGGTCGCGCAGTTTGGCCCGGGCCCGCCGAATGCGGGAGGTGGCGCCGGAGCGAGAGAGCCCGAGTTCATCGGCGACTGCCTGATGTGTGTGCCCTTCGAAGTCGGCCATCACGAGCGGGCAACGGTATTTCTCCGGCAACTCCTCGGCCATCGGGCGCAGCCAGGATAGCACCTCCTCATGCACGTCGTGGTCGCCGTCGTACCCGGCCAAATTTTCCGTCGCGGGCGGCTCGTCGGTCGCCTCTGCGGGCGCCCGGCCCACCGGCTCCTCGTCGGGACCACGCTCCCGATCCCGATAGAAGTCCGCGATGGCCCGCCGGGCGATGGAGAAGACCCACGCCTCGGCCCGGTCGGCGTCGCGGAGCGAGTCGGCGGCCTCATGCAGGCGCACCAGCGTGTCCTGGAGCACGTCTTCGGCGTCAACCTCGGGCACACGGCCCGCAATGAACCGGCGAAGTCCATCGACGAAGGGACGCCAGGGAGTGTCTTCTGTATCTGGGGAATCGGGCGAGGACACGGACGTGCTCATCGGTGTCGGATCGGATTCTGATAAAGACAGGATTCACTTGTACTCTTGGAATGACGGGCGGACCCCGAACGGGCAATACCACCTGCCACGTCTATTCCGCGGTCGGCCGTCCGTCGTCCGCCGTCGAGAGATCTTTCCGCATACAGGCGGCGCTCGACGGGCAGAGCCGGGCCGCCTCGTCGGTTTCCTGAATCGCTTCCGGGAGGTCGTCGCGCGCCATCGATTCGTAGCCGCGGGTCCGGAAGTAGCCCTCTGCCGTCGTCGTAAGCAGGTACAACGTGCGAATGTCCAACTCGTGCGCCTGATCCTCAATGGCGTCCACGAGACGTGCGCCGAGCCCTTCGCCGCGGGCGGCCGGGGCCACCGCCAGGGAGCGCAGCAGGGCGACGTCGCCACAGGGCTCCAACCCCACGACGCCGCAGAGGTCGTCGCTGTCACAGGCGACGAGGAAGTCCTCCAGATGCCCGAACGTGAGGTCCTCGTGCGGCAGGTCGACCGTCCGGAGCAGATTTCGGACAGCGTCGAGGTCGTCGGACGTGGCAGGCTGAATCGTCATCGGTCTGTTGAGAGGCTATTCGGACGCGAGGGACCCATTCGGCCCGAACGTCGCATCGATCCAGTCGGCCAGTTCACCGCGGATGCGCCGGAAGGCCGCGCGCTTCTCGTCGTCGGTGCCCGTGACGGCCGAGGGGTCCTCAAAGCCGCGGTGCAGGTTTTCTTTCTGTGCCGGAATGTACGGGCAGTTCTCCGCCGCGTCGTCGCAGACGGTGACGACGATATCGTGAGTCGTGTCCGCGTAGGCGTCGACGGAGTCGGAGGCATGGTCCGAAATGTCGACCCCAACCTCTTCCATGACGGCCGCGGCAAATGGATTGACGCCACCGGGATTCGTGCCGGCACTGCGGACCTCGTAGCGGTCCCCGTAGCGGTCGCGGAGTAAGCCCTCGGCCATCTGGGAGCGGGACGAGTTGTGGGTGCAAACAAAGAGGACGGTGTCCATGAGAATAGGAAAATGGGAAGAAAAGAGTGAGGCGTAAGAGGTCTTACGTAATCCCCGTTGGAAACTCCTAGCATCTTGCCTTGATGACGGCGGTCTGCGGTCGGCAGACGGCCGTAACGGTCTGGGTTCCGCGGTCTGGGACTGAGCGAAGTAAAATCATGCCGGTTGGTGCCATCCCTTATCCCCTGTCAACTCGAATTGGCGCCTGTAGGTGTCGCAACTTCGGTTCTGTATGTCCTATGGGCGAAAGCCGTCGAGGCCTCTCGGAGACGGACCAACGTGCTCAGGCGGATCCATACTTCAGGGTCAGGTGAGCCTGCCCGGCGTGGTAGGCCGTGTGGGTAAGGTTGCGGGCGAGGGCCTCCTGCAGCGGAATTGTCCCGAACTCGGCCGTCACCTCGCGGGCCCAGTCCGCTTCGTCCTGCGCCGCGATGGCGGCCCGAAGCTCGCGGCCGCTCCGCTCGAGCAATGTGCGCACTTCCTCCGCCGAGCCAAATTCCTGGCGCCGCCCGGCATTCGGGCCAATCGTCGTGGCTTTTACGTCGAGGTCGCGCCCAAAGACGTTCTTGGCAAAGAGGAGCTCCACCTCACCGATGTGCTGCAGCATCCACCCGAGTGTGTTTGCCTCCGGGTGCAGGCGGCGCGACAAGTCCTCGTCGGCGACGTCATCGAGCCATCCGGTGAGGCGCGTGCGCCCCTGATCGAAAAGGGCAACGTAGCGTTCCGTGGTTGATTGGGACATGGGAGTCGGGCTTTGTGATGGAAGTGGAATTAGCAACAGCCGCCCCCGGGCGTGCAGCATCCGCCCTGCGGCGCGTCGCCGGAGGCACTGTCCCCCATCGAAATCATGACCGAGCCAAGACGGCGGGTGGTCTGTGGCGAGTCACACGCGGGGCATGTCGCATCGAGCCCCTCCTCGTACTCGGCGACGGGGGCCTGCAGCTCAAAGTCGTTGTCGCACTCGGTGCAGCGGTATTCGTAGGTCGGCATGGTGTAGAGCGATTGGTGAATCCGTTGTGCAGAGTCCGTTATGCGAAGGGCGCTGCCGCGGCGGCGTCGGTGGCGGCCTCACGGCGGGCTCGGGCGGCGGCCGTCGGAACCATGAGGACGGAACGCCGGGCGCGCTTGACGAGCGCGTCGGCCGTGCTCCCCACCACCTGCTCTTCGAGGTAGCCGCGGCCGTGTTTGCCGACAATCAGGGCGGTGCTGTTCTCCG
>CAZMDV010000305.1:0-3740 GCA_964564875.1 uncultured Salinivenus sp. | reverse complement strand
ACGCCGGGGAGAGCGGCACGTTTGGGACCGAGGAGGAGGAGGTTATCATTCCCGCACTGCGGGCGGCCCAGCAGGAGGGCTTCCGGGCAGAGGGGCCCCTCGCAGCGGACGGGTTCTTTGGCACGCAACTCGATTCGGATTACGACGCTGCACTGGCGATGTACCACGACCAGGGACTGGTCCCCTTTAAGGCCCTTGCCTTCGATCATGGCGTTAACTACACGGCAGGTCTCCCCATCGTGCGCACCTCGCCCGATCACGGAACGGCCTACGGCATCGCCGGCAAGGGTATGGCCTTGCCGGGCAGCACGCGCAACGCGCTGGAGCTCGCCGTCGCCATTGCTCGCCATCGTCGCCAGGCCGCCGAGCCGGCGAGCTAGGGCCGCTGGCGATGGACAATGATGCGTTTCCCTCACTCTACGCTGCAGCCTGCAAGGGCACGGGGCACTGCGGCCGATCTGGCTTGACCCTTCTCTCTCGGGCCGTCACCTTGTAGGCCCGACAGGTCCGTCTGCTTGCCATCCTCACTCCGCCCCGTGATCGACTTCGACGACGTCTCCATCTCCTTTCCCCTGCCGAATGGGGACCAGCGCTCTGTCCTGGAGGACGTGTCGTTTCACATCGGTCGCTCAGAAAAGGCCTACTTGGTCGGCCCCACAGGAAGTGGCAAGAGCACCATCCTACGCCTGCTCTACATGGACCTGTTCCCTGATTCCGGCGTCGTCCACATCGGGGACTACACGTCCGATCGCATTGCGGAGGACGACATTCCGTACCTCCGACGCTCAATCGGGGTCGTCTTTCAGGATTTTCAGCTTCTCCCCGACCGGAACGCGTACGAGAACGTTGCCTTCGCGCTCCACGCCACCGGCAAGTCGAGATCGGAGGTCCAGAGCCGAGTCACAAAAGTGCTCGGCCGCGTGGGACTCAATCATAAGCGTCGCAACTATCCCCACGAGTTGTCCGGGGGAGAGCAGCAGCGTGTGGTCATCGCGCGGGCCATTGCTAACGATCCCTGGGTGCTTCTGGCCGACGAGCCGACCGGAAACCTCGACCCGACCGTAGCCGACGAGATCCACGAGCTGCTCCTCGACCTGCATCGGCAGGGAATGACGCTCTTCGTGGCGACACACGATCACCGCCTCGTCAAGTCCTATTCGGCCCGTACGCTCGCGCTGATGAACGGAAAGGTGGTCGAGATCGACCCGGAAACGTTGTAGGGGCGACACCCTGGGCGCTGCGGAACGTGACGGTGATCGGTGAGATACTTCGGAACTCCATTAAACCTGTCTTCTCACTTTCTATTAGACTTTTGTGTTTCCGTAGCTCATTGAAGGCGGCCGCAGGTTTCCATGAACGTCCTTTCCTCCTTTCTCCGAGTCAGTAGCCGCGCCTTCGATGCCTTCGAGTCCTGGTGGGAGGGGTCTCAGGCCCGTCGTCTCGTGGCTACCGTGCTCGTCGGCGGGTTTTTGGTCTCGTTAGGCGTGATTGAGCTCAACCGGTTGGGATGGCTGCCCGCCTCGGCTGCTGAGTCGGTGTCCACCAATCACTTCAAGGCGATCGACGTTGCCTTTACGCTGTTCCTGGTGGTCGAGCTCGTCGGGCTGGTTGTGGGCCTCGCCACGAGCGTGGCCGACACGGCGGGCAAGCAGTTCGAGGTATTCTCACTGATCCTGCTCCGCCGGTCCTTCAAAGAGCTGGTGAAGTTTGAAGAAGAGCCTATCCAATGGGGCTTCGAGGCGGGACGGGAAGCCGTTCAGTACCTCGTGGTGGATGCCACGGCCGCCCTTTTCATCTTTCTGACGCTGGGCCTCTTCTACAAGTTACAGCAGCATCAGTCCATTACTCAGACCGAGAGTGAAGAGCACTCCTTCGTCGCGCAGAAGAAGCTAGTCGCGAATGTGCTTCTTCTAATCCTGTTTGGGCTGGGCGGGTACGCTGTCATTCTGCTCACCACGGGGGGCGAGTCCATTCCGTTCTTTAATGCGTTCTACACGATTCTCATCTTCAGCGACATACTCGTCGTCCTGATTTCACTCCGCTACAGTGTGACGTATCATGTGGTATTTCGGAACTCCGGGTTTGCCGCGGCCACGGTTATGATTCGCCTTTCCCTGTCCGGACCGCGCTATCTCGGGGCGCTCCTCGGGGTCGGGGCGGCCCTCTTCAATCTTGGGGTGGCGGCGGCGTATAGCTACGTGGTCCCGGCCGCCCAGGCGTCGGACGAACGTACTCACGAGCGGAAATCCGATCGGGACCAGCCAGGGGCCGCGGCGGACGAAGAGGTGAGTCCCGATAAGGTCGAGGCGCAAGAGCATTCCTCCGCGTCAGGCGTATGATCTACTCCTCGCCCGAAAAGTCCCGGTGCCCGAAGTAGTGAAGGACGTACTTGATCTTTGACGCCTTTGCGGGGCCGAAGCCGGGCAGGTCCTGCAGGCGTTTTTCGATAGTGTCCAGATCGGCGCCGTCGTTCCACATGTTTTCGGCAGTGCCGTCGTACTCCTCGGCGATGTGGGTGGCAACCGCCTGGGTGTTCTCCGCCATCTTGTTGACGAAGCGGTGCACGGCGGGGGACTCGGCGAAGTGGTCCTGGAACGCGTCGAAGTTCATCGCCGCCACCTTCTCCATGTCGAGGTGGCCGAGGCGGTCCTTGAGGCGGAGAGGACCGGTAAAGGCTGACTCGGCACGGACGCGCTGGTCGTAGAGCAGACCGAGGAGGGCAGCGTTCGGGTCCTCGCGAAGTCGGTCGTCGTCTTCGATGTCGCCGGTCAGGGTGCCTTCTTCCTTAAACCGGTCCATCATGCGGACGAGCCCGCCGGAGAGGTCACTGTAGTCAATGTGGGAAATTTCGACGGCCATCTTCTAACAAGGAGCTTGGAATGCGAAGTTCGGCGGTGACTAAGGCGCCTGCCAATGTATCGTCTAACGGGACAGGGAAAAAGGGTGGCCCCGTGAAACTTCGGGAATCATTTCTCGCGGGGAGCGTCTGCGATAGTGAGGACTATCGGGACTCGATGTTGGCGCGGTCGAAGATATAGGCAAACCCCCCGTTGGTCCCAACGTAGGTGAAGTTGTCCGGGTCGTCGAAGACCACGCTGTACTTCAGGGTGAGGACTATGTCAACGCCTCGGGCAACGGGGATCCGCAGACCGATACGGGGGACGATGCCGAATTTGGTCTCGCTGTCACCGTTTGACAATACGAAGGGGCCGCCTTCTGCCCCGACGTAAGGCTGGATGCCGGTCAGCGAGAAGTTGTACTTCGCCGTGGCGTTGAGCGGAATCACAGTCTAGTCCCCTCCATCGTCGGCCGAAAATTGGTGAAACCCTCCCGTGAAGCCGATGAAGAAAGCGCGGTCGGCCCGATAGTAGTATCCCCCGTCGATCCCGAAGCCGGTACCAAATGCGTCGCTCGCCGATCCGGTCGCGAATTGCGGCCCAGCATTGACGTACAGCTGGTGCTGCCAAGAAGGGGTCTGGGCGGTGGCGTCGACAGAAAGGCCAGTGAGGAAGACGGCGAGAAGGGCAGGAAGGATAAAATGCTTCATGGCAGAGAAAGGAACGGACAAGAAGAATGAGGAGAGCGGAAGGAGAAGCGGAATCTTAGTCGCGCAGCCAACGCCGAGCGGCGTCCTCGGCAAAGTACGTGAGAATGAGATCTGCACCGGCACGGCGAATCCCGGTGAGCGCTTCCATCGCGCAGGCCTTGCCGTCGAGCCAGCCGTTCTGGGCGGCGGCCTT
>CAZMDV010000304.1:0-3741 GCA_964564875.1 uncultured Salinivenus sp. | reverse complement strand
CGGTCTCCGTACGCCTCTGGTTCAGGACCCCAAGTTCAGGAGAGGATTGGTTTCGGTAACCGGCTGAAGCTGGCTAAAGATTCACGAGTCTATCGTAAATTCTGGGTCAGGCGGTTCCTCGTCATGACCCTCAATATATTCCTTTATCTGCTCGTCAGTCACCCGGCCGGGGCCGCCCACGCAAAAATACCCCCGTGCCCAAAAATGCCTCCCCCAATATCTCTCCCTCAGATGAGAAAACTCCTGCTGTAGTTTGCGCGACGACGGGCCTCCCATCCTCTTCATTAGCCCAGAGGGACTGACGGTCGGAGGACTCAACACAAGAATGTGCACGTGATCCTTGCTGACGGGACCCTTCTCGATCCGAACGTCCAGACCGAGACATGTCTGCCGGACTAACTCGCGAGTCCGATGGGCTACCTCCCCTGTCAGCACCCGATACCTGTACTTTGTCACGGCCTTGTTGAATGAAGATTTCTGATTCGGGCGAAGCGGGGCCAATCCGAGAATCCTCGTTTAGACGGCAGTGTTACTCGTTTCCGGCATCCCCAGTCGGGTCATTTGGTTCAGGGCCTTGGCCTTGAGCCTCACCTCGACCTTTTCGCTTTCACATCTGCGAGCGTTAACGAACCGTCCCATGAGCGCTTTGAACCGATAGACTGCCGTCTCGGCCAGGCTCCGACGATGGTAGCGATGGGTGGTCTGCTTCCACTTTTTTCGGCCATGGGCGCGGATGTAGCGAATCGCTTCGTCCCGCGGGAGTGGCGGGCCGGAGCAATTGCCGTGCTTTTTGATTTTGGCATTCCTCTGCGGCGGAACCGTTGGAGTGGCTTCCCGATCTGTGATCGCGTCGTAGACATCCCACGTGTCGTAGGCCCCATCGCCCCCAACAGCGGAGAGTTCTTTGTCGGTCCGCTCAAGGGTCTGGTCAAGCAGGTCCTCAACCTGTGAGCCGTCGTAAGAGGTGTTATCCGTGAGGCTAACGGCCGTAACTTCCCCGGTGTCGTGTCGACGCCGAGGTGAAGCTTTCGCCAGGTGCGCCGCTTTTGCTTTCCATGGATGCGCTGCTTCCACTCTCCCTCCCCGTAAACTTTCAGACCGGTCGAATCGATGACCAAGTGCATTTCTTCCCCGGACCTGTCCTCCCCCGCTTTGGCACCTTGGACCTCCACGTCTAAATCCCCCTGACGCTTCGAAAGAGTTGTGTAGTCAGGCACAGGCACCTGCTCCTCCAGCCCCATCATTTCGACGATCGACTCCACGAATCCCTCGGTCTGGCGGAGCGTCAATCCGTAGACGACCTTGATCTGCAAGCACGTCTTGACGGCCAAGTCGGTGAAGATCCATTGTGCGCCTTGCTGAGCCGGCCCGTCATGCTTCCAGTTTTCGATGGCCTCCTGGTCAAACCAAACCGCCGGGGCGACCTCGACCGACGAGGGCCTCGTTATATTCACTCCAGTTTTCCACCTCGTATGTCTCGTCGGACGTGCTCATTTTGCTCGGTAGACGATGGGAAGACGCGCCCTCTCTTCACGGGGCGAAATTACGCAGGTTTACCCGCCCAATGGGGATTCTCTCTTCCTTCGTTCAACAAAGCCCTTTGTCACCCATACCAGATGGTACTTGATCTCGTATATGGTGTGTGCTCCACGTCGGTATCTGCTCATCGGCCCTCCGGGGGAACTCGCTCTCTACGCAAAACCTCGTTCCCCTGAAGATAAGGGCTAAAGCGGCTCGTCTGAAAGTCGAGGGTTTAGCACCGATTTGTGGAAATCAAAACAGACTCGAAGACTCATCCCGCGCCGTCCAGCGTGCGGTCGAGGTTATAGGCGGCGCTGATGAGGGCCAGGTGCGTGAACGCCTGCGGGAAGTTGCCCAGTGCCTCCCCGTGGGTCCCCGTCTCCTCGGCATAAAGGCCCAGATGGTTGGCGTAGCCGAGCATCTGCTCGAAGATGAGGCGCGCGTCCTCCAGCCGTTCCGGCTCGGCCCGGCTCGCCCGGGTGAGCGCCTCGACGAGCCAGAACGTGCAGATGTTGAATGTGCCTTCGTCTCCCTCCAGCCCATCGGTGCTCTCCTCCACGTTGTAGCGGTAGACGAGCCCGTTGGAGACGAGCCCGCCCTGGTCGGGGGACTCAAGCGTCGCGTCGAGCGTCTTCAGCAGTCGCTTATCGCCCGGCGAGATAAACAATACGAGCGGCATCATCAAGATCGACGCGTCGAGGACATCGCCCCCCAACTGTTGAGTGAAGGCCTGCCGCTCTTCGCTCCAGCCGTCTTCCATGATTGTCTCGTAGATCTCGTCGCGGCAGCGCCGCCAGCGTCCCTCGTCGGCCGGGAGGGACCGCTTGCGAGCCAGTCGCAGCCCCCGGTCCACGGCCACCCAGCACATGAGCTTCGAATAGACGAACTGCTGCCGTCCACCGCGCACCTCCCAGACCCCCTCATCGGCCCGCTGCCAGTGCTCGCACACCCAGTCGACGAAGGTGCGGACCGAGTCCCACGTCTCGTAGGAGATCGGCACTCCGTACTTGTCGTGCAGGTAGACGGCGTCGATGAGCTCCCCGTAGATGTCGAGCTGAAGCTGGTCGTAGGCGCCGTTGCCGATGCGGACGGGCGTCGCTCCGCGATACCCGTCGAGGTGATCAAGCGTTCTCTCAGTGAGCTCGGTCTCCCCGTCGATGCCGTACATGATCTGTAGCGGCCCCTCCCCGGCGGTGGTCTGCTCGACGAGGCCCGAGAGGAAGTCGATGAAGTTTCGGGCCTCCTCCGTAAAGCCGATGCGCAGGAAGGCATACAGCGTGAACGCCGCGTCGCGGATCCAGGTGTAGCGATAGTCCCAGTTGCGCACCCCGCCGATGTCCTCCGGCAGGCCGCAGGTGGGCGCCGCCACGATGGCGCCGGTTGGCTCGTAGGTCAGAAGTTTCAGGACGAGCGCCGAGCGGTACACCTCCTCCCGCCAGCGGCCGGTGTAGGTGCACTGGCTCAGCCAGTCGCGCCAGTACTGCACCGTGTCGCGGAAGGCGCGCTCCGCCGCCGCCGGGCTCAGGGTCGGCGCACACCCCTCATCGGGGTCGATGTCGCGGAGGAGGAGGGTCGTGCTCTTCCCCTCCCGCAACGTCACGTCGGCGGCGATGCCGTCCTGCGTCCGCTGCAGGTCGACCTCCGTTGACAGACTGAGCGCCTGCTCGTCGCCCCGGAAGCAGGCCCCTCGCCCCGTCAGGTCGGTTTCGTGGTCGGCCCGCGCGTAGTTGAAGGCCGGCCGGCACTCGACCCGGAACGTCACGGTGCCCCGCACCGCCCGCACCATGCGGATAATCTGCCGCCGGTCGGTGTCGGAGGCGCGCCCGGCGACGGGCATGAAGTCGCGCACCTCCCCGACGCCGTCCTCCGAGAGGAAGCGGGTCACCAGGACATTGGTCTCCGGCCAGTAGAACTGCTTGGTCGTCACGTTCTCCCCCCGCAACGCAATCTGGAAGTAGCCGCCTTTGTCGGCGTCGAGGATGCGCGCAAAGACGCTCGGCGCGTCGAACCGGGGCAGGCAGCACCAGTCAATCGAGCCGTCTTTGCTAACGAGGGCCACGGTGTGCATATCGCCGATGAGGCCGTAGTCCTCGATGGGACGATACTCAGTGTCGGTCCGCTGTATCGGAGCAGCATTCATGGAGCGTTGCGGGTCAAGAATTGGGCGTTTTGCGTCGAGGGTTCTGCGTTAAGCGTTTCGGGGTGGGCGTTTCAGGTTGA
>CAZMDV010000303.1:0-3743 GCA_964564875.1 uncultured Salinivenus sp. | reverse complement strand
TTCACACCGGGGACCTCGTGGAGGTGGACGAGGAGGGATACTACTACGTCGTGGGTCGCAAGCACGACATGTTCATCAGCGGCGGAGAGAACGTGTATCCCGCCGAGATCGAGTCGGCCCTGTACGAGCATCCGAACGTGGACGGCGTGGCCGTCATCGGCGTGCCCGACGAGGAGTGGGGGGAGGTGGGCGCCGCATTCGTGGTGTCGGACGGTCGTCTCTCTCCGGAAGCTGTCGCCGAACACTGCCGCGAGCGCCTGGCCGACTATAAGGTACCGGCGCACGTGCGCCTCCTCGACGAACTGCCGCTCGGGGACAGCGGCAAGGTGGACAAGGCCGCCCTCCGCGAGCAGTTCGACCCGTCGGTCGAGACAGCGTAGCCCGCCCGTCCCGTCGCGCTTCCTCTTCTCGCTCACCCTCGCACACCCTCCCACCTCAGTCATGGACCGCACACCTGCACGAGCAACTGCATCGGACTCGGCTCCTGCAAACGACGGGGCAGACCCGCCGGAGACGGGCAAGGGCGACGAGGCGAGCGACGCGGCCATCGAGCCCCCGGAGCTAACGGCGGACGCCGTGCTGCAGATCGCGGACCCGCACTTCCGGGCGCACCAGGTCGCTATCGTCACGGGCGGGGCCTCCGGCATCGGGCGAGCGACGGCCATCGCCCTCGCGGCGAACGGGCTCACCGTCGTCGCAACCGACGCGGACGAGGATGGGCTCTGGCGAACGGAAGACATCGCGGTCAGCATAGACGTTGCGGGTCGGATTGAACGCGTTGCGGCCGACCCCACCGACGACAACAAGATGGAGGCTGTCGTCGAGACGGCAGCGGACCAGGGGCAGGTCCGATACCTCGCGAACATCGCAGGGCTGCAGACCATCGCCTCCATTGAAGGGTTTCCGATGGAGAAATACGATCACATGCAGCAGGTCATGCTCCGCGCGCCGCTGCTGCTCTCAAAGCTCGTCATACCGCACCTCAAGGAGATCGAGAACGGACGGGGTGCCATTGCCAACATGGCCTCCGTCCACGGCCACTACGTCACCCGAGACGAAGTTGCGTACAACACGGTGAAGTTCGGCCTCCGCGGGCTGACCAACTCCATCGCCGCGGAGACGGACGGAAGCTTCCGGGCCTTTTCGGTCAGCACAGGATACGTGAAGACGCCCCGCGTGCTCAACCAGATCGCCGACACCGCCGCGGAGCGCGGCATCACCGAGCGGGAAGTCGTCGAGGATGTGATGCTGGGACAGGCCCGCCTCAAGGAAATGATGGAGCCGATCGAGGTGGCCAATCTCTTCGTGTTTGCCCTATCCAAGCACTCTCAAATCCTCAATGGGGCCGACCTGTTGTGGGATGGGGGCTACACCCACACCTACGAGTGACAGAAGAAGCGGCCCCGTTCCCGGGGGCGCCTCGCACTTGCCAGACGCTTTGGCGCTCACGCTATCACGACGAACAGGCATGCCTCGATCCGATCCGGGCCCTCTTCAAGCGGTAACCCTCCCGACAGCGGAACGGGCGCTGGGCCCGCGTGGCTGCCCGGGCCTCTGCCGCCCCCTTGCTCCTCTTCCACTAATTCGTGCCTGTTCGATGGTTGTTCTCATCAGTCTCCTTCTGCTCATGGGCTCTACCCCCACTACCGCCCAAGATTTCCTTCCCCACTACCCCGACGACGTGCAGACCACGACAGTGGATGGACGCGAGATCGCGTTCGTCGATCGGGGAGAAGGAGACCCCCTCCTCTTCGTGCACGGCCTGGGTTCGAACCTGTCCCTGTGGCGCGAAACGATGGACGCCTTCGACGACTCGCACCGCGTCCTGGCCCTCGACCTGCCGGGCTACGGCCTGTCCGGAAAAGAAGACGTGCCCGCCACCATGTCTTTCTTCGCGGACATCGTTACCGGCTTTCTGAACGAGCGGGGACTCGATTCAGTGACGTACATCGGTGTGTCGATGGGGGGGCAGGTAGGCTTGATGGTTGCACTCCGGCATCCCGATCGCCTCGCGCGTCTCGTGCTCGTGTCGTCGGCCGGCATCGAACCCTTTACGCCGAAGGAGGGCGAGGCGCTGAAACAGGCCACGACGGCCGAGGACATCGTCAGCTTCACCAACGAGCAGGTACAGAAGAACGCGGCGCTCAACTTTGCCGAGTGGAGCGACGAGTACGCGTGGCTTATCGAACAGCGCCACGCCCTCAGCGAGCGCAACGACTTCGAGGCCTATGCGCAGGCAAACGCTCGGTCCGTCGCGGGCATGCTGGACGGGGACGTGCGGGGTCAGCTCGGCGAGATCGAGATGCCGACGCTCGTTCTCTTCGGAGCGGGGGACCGGCTCATTCCGAATCCGCATCTGCACGCGGACATGACGACGAAGGACGTGGTCGACCGGGCCCGGGAGGGGCTGCCGAACGCCACGGTGCGCCTGATGGATGAGACCGGGCACCTGCTCATGCTGGAGCGCCCCGATGTCTTTCGGGAAGAACTTCGGTCGTTCCTCGCGGAGTGAGCGGAGCGGCTAACGGTCGTTCTGCGGCGTGGAGGAGCTGTAGAACACCCCTCCATGCTTTCGCGCTCCGGGCGGCGTGAGCACTGAACGATTCCGAGAACACACGGGCAAGCCGTCGCCAGACTCGATGACCGGTCCCGTCGGACGGGTCGACCCGTTTTCTTCTTCGCAAAACGATACGTCCGGGTCATAAAGACGCTCTCTGGTTGGGATTGAAGGCGGGCGCGGGGCCCTCACTTCAATGCGCTGCGGCATAGGGCGAGGAGGCGGTCGTCTCCGGCGACGTGCTCGGTTTGCTACCACACTCGTACGTGGTGGGACTGGCCGATCGAGAGCACCAGATGCAGAAAAAGCCGTCGAAGCTGTTTGCCGTTGCCTGTCAGCGTGAGCATGCTGATTCTCTGGACTGTCAGTGGAGTCCGATGACGAAGCAGGACACGAAGGTGCTGCGTGCCACTCCGTCGTTCCCCAATCCCCCCTCGTGGGCCGGGTTCGGCGCTCTGATCGCCGAAAGGGCTTACTGCGAAGGCGATTCACTGCCTCTCTGCGCGTCCTCCAATGAAAGCGATCACGGGAGCGGGGCGGTGGTCTCGTTCGGGGAGGGGCGCGTCGGCACGGTCGCCCTGGTCGTTCCGGTTCAGCATGTTGATCACCATCTTCGGATCGCTGACGGGGCCGGTGATCTCGACACGGCGCTGCAGGAGATCGTCGGGGGGGGCACCTCCCAGTCGCCGTGCGCCGCGGGGTGCTCGTCCTCCGGCAGGTAGCCGGGCACGTCACCGGCGTCCCACGCGGCCTGACGCTCCTCGCGGGCGGCGAGCAGGTCCTCGCGCATGGGCTGCAGCTCCCGGTGTAGGTCCGCAATCACGCGAATAAGGTCGTTTGGGAGCACGCGTCGGGCCTGCTCGGTCCAGGCCGACTCGTTGATGGTGACCCCGTGGCCGAAGTCGGTCCAGGATTGGGTCGTGGAGGCGGGAGCGGATACAGGGCTCATGTCGGCTGGGCTGGAACGTGTGAAAGCAGAGTGAGCGTGAAAAAAGCGCTTCCAAGCCGAATTCGGTCAGGACCGACTCCCGGTTCGCTTGCGCGGTATTAGTAGCGAAGAGTATTTTCAAGCGAAATTTCGCTCACAGGCGAATTATTCCAACGGGGAACTCTTTCTTCACTCTCATTTCACGAACTGCGAATCCACGGAGCGATTCCACCGGCGGGTTTTTTCCATGAAGCCTAG
>CAZMDV010000302.1:0-3751 GCA_964564875.1 uncultured Salinivenus sp. | reverse complement strand
TTATCGCTTCCATGTGGGCGCATCGTGGGAGAGAGGGCACCCTGTTGCATCCATCGCACGTAAAGCTCCGGGGGCGTTGTCCCTGTAAAGCCACCCAGGTCCGACCCGTAGAGCCCGAAGCCCGCCAGGCCGACGTTCAGCTGAAACGGAATCTGCAGCCGAAACGCCTCAAAGCTCGTCGCCACGTCGCCGCTCCAGAGGGTCGGGTTATAGCGCTGCGTCCCCGCGGTGGCCGAGCGCGTGAGATTGAAGACCCGCTGGTTGTCGCGCCAGTCGTGCCATCCATGGAAGAGCGTCTGCGCCCAGAGGTGGTTGTAGACGTTGTGGATCTTGTCGCGCGGGCCGAGGTGGTGCTGCATGTTGGTCGGGTGGCGCTCCGGCTCCCCCAAGTCCGTCCAGAAGCCCGCCATCTCATCCCCCATGAACGGCGGGTGCTGGCGCCACCACCAGTCCCGGGCCGCCGGGTCCGTGACGTCGAGCAGCGCTACATCGCACCCGTCGCACGACCACCAGTCGGCCATCACGTAGGGCGTGCCGTCTAGACGCCGGCCCACAAAGTTGCCGTCGAGCGCGGGCTCGAAGAGGCGCGAGGGTCGTGTGATGTAGGTCTCGGTAATGTTGACGGTCTGCACGCCCCGGTCGCGCAGGTCGCCGATCATGTCAAACGGGTGGGGGAACGCCTCCCGGTCCCACCGGAGGTCTCCCATGTGCTCGAACCAGTCGAGGTCGAGGATGACGGCGTCGACGGGAAAATTCTTGCGGCGCAGCGTGTCGATGACGCCGCGCGTCTGGGCCTCGGTTTCGTAGCCAAACTTCGACTGAATGTAGCCGAGCGACCATTTGGGAGGCATCGGCTGGCGGCCCGTGAGCCACGTGTACTGTCGAAGCTGATCGGGAATCGAGGACTCCCCGACCACGTAGTAAGTGATCTCGCCGCCCGGCGCTCTGTATTTCGTCCGAGTGGAGTCGGCCGCGCCGAGCATGAACTGGGCCAAATGGGTGTTGTCGACGAAGAGGCCGTAGCCGCCGGTCGTGGTGAGGAAGGGGACGTTGATCTTCATCGGCAGCCGCGGCTCGCTGTAGCCGTAGTGGGCCTGGTTTTCCATGCGCAACGTGTCGCCGCGGAGGCCGAAGGGCACTCGCTCGCCGGTGCCGTAGAGCCGCGTCTCGGGTTTGAGGGAGAAGCGAATACTGCGTGCCGAGTCGCGAGCCACAAATCCCGAGTCGACTTCCGCCAGGAGACGTTTGCCTGAGGCATTCGTGAACCGGAGCCGCAGCGGGCGTTTCTGCACCGCGACGGTAAGGTCCCGCGACCGGAGCCAGAGCGCGTCCGGCCCCAGGTGGACGGTCGGTTCAAGTCCCGGCTCGGGGGACTGGACAACGGCAAAGGAGCTGTCGGGCGCGTGTCTGGGCGGCAGCCAGTCGACCCGCACGACGGAGGGGCGATAGAAGGTAATCTGAGCGGTTGCTCCTTCTCCTTCCACCGTCAGGTTGGGGCCGTCCACCCGGTGGTCGACGTAGGCGCCGGGCGTGACCGATTGCGGGGACGCCGGCTGGGACTCCGCCGGGGCAACGCAGAGGAGACTCGCGAGACACCAGAGAACATGCTTCATGGAGATCGGGACACAGGACCCAGGGAGATGACCGAATGTCCTCCGCGCCGATCCCAGTGTACCCAACACACGTCGCATTGTGAAGCAGAGCGCCTCCCGGTGCGGTTATTCGCTCCCAGAGGGCGACCGCAAAAACCGCGAAACGGCCGTTTGACAACCACCGCGTCCCTTCTTACCGTAAGGGTGTCTCATCAAGAACGACTGAGGGAACAGGCCCTTTGATGTCGTGGCAACCGGGTCTCCCCACCTGTGTGGGGGGCTGTCTTGGTGCCAATTCCTGCCCCGAAGGCTCTTGGGGAAAGATGAGAGGGTTGCTTCGAGCACGCCGACGTGCGTCCTTGGGGTATTCCTCCGTCGTCTTGGTGAGGCCACCGCGCTTCCTCGCTCACCGAGACGACTTTTCGTATGGACCTGGATCCGGAAACCACTCTGTCCCTCGCCGGACAGGACCTCGACGACACCTTCAACAGCGTCGTTCCCCCGCTCTACCAGTCGGCAATCTTTCAGTTCGAAGACGTTGGGGAGACGAAGGGGTTTGACTATACCCGAAGTGGCAACCCGACCCGCGGCGCACTGGAAGAAACCCTTGCCGACCTTGACGGCGGCGCCGACGCCGTGGCCTGCGCGACCGGCATGGCCGCTGTGTCGACGGTCGCGTCGCTCTTCGACGCGGATGCGCACCTGATCTGTGCGCACGACTGCTACGGCGGCACCGAACGCCTCTTCTCCCACCTCGCCGACCAGAGCAAACTGGCGGTCTCGTACGAGGACCTGTCGGACCGCGGCGCCCTCGCTGACGCCGTACGGCCCGAGACGGAGGCCCTGTGGGTGGAGACGCCGTCTAACCCCCTGCTCCGCATCGTCGACCTGGAGGCGCTCGCCGAGTTCGCGGATGCGCACGACCTGCGCTTGATCGTCGACAACACGTTTCTCTCTCCCCTCCTCCAGCGCCCCATCGACTACGGGGCCGACCTCGTCGTGTACTCGACGACGAAGTACCTGAACGGCCACTCCGACGTGGTGGGCGGTGCGATCATCGCCCGTACGGGGGCACTGGCCGAGGAGCTCGACTTCACCGCAAATGCGCACGGCACGGTCGCCGCCCCGTTTGACAGCTGGCTCGTGCTCCGCGGCGCCAAGACGCTGCCGGTTCGTCTCCGCCAGCACGAAACCAACGCGCGAGCCATCGCCCACTTCCTCGACGAGCACCCGGCTGTAGGGCGCGTCTGCTACCCCGGCCTCCGCGACCACCCCGGCCACGAGACGGCCCGAAAGCAGCAGAATGGGTACGGCGGCATGGTCTCGTTCTTCGTAGACGAGGCGCAAATCGACGTGGAAGAACTGCTTCGCTCCACGGAGGTCTTCGCGCTCGCCGAATCGCTGGGTGGCGTCGAGTCGCTGATCGAGCATCCCGCCACCATGAGCCACGCCTCGATGGCGCCTGAGCAGCGCGTGGAGGCCGGCATCACCGACGGCCTCATCCGCCTCTCCGTCGGCATCGAGTCGACCGACGACCTGCGGACGGATCTGGATCAGGCCTTGGGAGCGGCAAAAACTGGAGATTCAACCCCTGCACGAGAGCCTATATCGGCAGCGGCGTAACGACCCGGTGACTCAGTATATGCAGGCCACGAGGATTGAGAAGCGAGGGTCGAGTAGAGGTCGTCATGCCAATCCTCGATCTTCAGAGCGCTTGACCACACCTGTTCTGGTGGGATCACGTCATCAGCTATAGACTCGCCCCCACACCTGCACGTCTTCGAGAATCTCGGCACGCTCTTCATTTGGGAGTGCATACACGGAACATACGTGCATCCCAAACTGCTGCCGCGCCGTCCGATCTGCTTCGAAGAGGACCGTTTCCCGACCCAACATCTGTGCCTGCATCACGGTTGAGGCTGTCTGGAGATCGACTAGATCTGCATCTCGATAAAGCTCGGTGGCAAGATCCTCCCCCAGTGCTCAGCGATCGAGATGGGGAGGCGGCGACGGGGCGAGAAGCGCGAAATCGAGGTCGCTCTCGGGATGCCCCGCTCCGTCCACCGTCGACCCGAACTGGTACACGGCAGTCACGCCGGAAACCACATCCCGGACTGCCGTGTCGAGACCTCTGGCTATAGGATCGAGGATCTAATCAT
>CAZMDV010000301.1:0-3753 GCA_964564875.1 uncultured Salinivenus sp. | reverse complement strand
TACGACTACTTGGTTAACGCCGCAAGTGCATTGTCATCGTAGGCAACTGGTATTAGCGACAAATCTGGTCGGCTCTCTCACTTCCCTGCTCGGTCTTTAAGCCTGTCCATCAGCTTATCGAGCACTCTCTCGGCACCGTCGGGCGGAAAAAGTCCTCCTCATCGGGTGCTGCTCATCGGGTGCTGGCGAAAACGCCCGCGTATCTCCTCACTTCACCACCTAAAGGAAAAGGAGCTATCCTCTTTTGCCTCTTTCATTTTACCTCTCACGCCTTCGCTATTTTCTTCCTATAACCCTGATATTCTCCGGAAAGGTCTCAGACGCTGCAGGGCGGGTGTGGTAGAAGCCACAGGTTTACTACCACAGAGACAAAAAGAGGCGAAAAATTTCCTTCAGAACGCTTAGGGCGGCTTTGCCCAGCGCTGGCGTGTTGAAAGTCCATTGCCCTGTCAGGCTGAGCTACGGGGTCGATGCCGATAAACAGCACGAATGTGCATGCCAGTGGGGGCATCTGTTCGAGTGGAGGCGTGAAGCGCTCGTAAGGTCCCGGCCCCAACGGGGAGGCCGCTTTACTCCCCCGCCCCGAAGAGAATGTTCAGCCACTCCACCTCTATCACTCCAGGCTTGCGGTGGCGCACGGGGGCCTCAACATGATCGAGGAAGGGGGTGCCCGCCCGAAGAGGTGCGGGCCGCGGTCGTTCGTAAGCAGCGAGGCTGTGGCGCCGGAATTTCTGCGGGGCCGACCGGACGATTCGAGCGAGCCGCGCGCAAGGGACTGCGTTGATGGAGTCAGAAGACGGCACTGCGTACACCGCCCGCAGGGTCCCCCGGGCGTCATCGGGCGACGACCGCGTCGTGATGCGGATGCTGAGATGGTTCTCGCGGACGTCCTGCCCGAGATACTTGGCGACCGAGAGGCTGGGAAGCACCATGAGCCCGGGCGTGCGGGAGCACCGCGCATCGGAGAGCGGCGTCCACGCGGCCCCTTCGGTCGGGTTGGCCTTTAGCGCCACGTGGTGCGCCTCGGCACGGAGGTGGTCGCCGACGAGCACGAGGTCGAACGACGCCACGGGCGGGCCCGACTGCGCGGCGACCGGGCCAACGCTCCATAGGACAACGATGAGCAGGGCGAGTAGGCGAGCGTTCACCACTGATCGAGGGAGTCGGTGACGGTGACGGTGAGGGGGACCGGGGTGTGTCGTCGGAGGTTGAGGGGGACCGTCCCAGTCTTTGGAGAAGGCCTCTGTCGACCGTCGAGCAGAAGCTTTTGGATCGTCGGCCGAGCGGCCTCGACCGGGAGGGGGGCGAAGGGGCCCTCGAAGGGACCTTCGATGCGGTAGTGGAGCCTGGCGGGGGACTCGTTGATCCAGAGGGAGAGGTACAGATAGGTAAGGAGTGCGTGCTCCATGGCGTGGTAGGAGGTCTTGGTGCGCACCGCCTTCGCCCCATCCGCCACCCGTCCGTCGAGGTGGACGCGGAGTACGGTGCCGCCGTGCCTCGGGTCCACGAAGTGCCGGGTCCAGAACCGGGCGCCCCCCCGGAACGCGTCGCGGTACCGCTCTGCTCCGGTCATCCGGTAGGCGTAGAGCTGTAGCATATTGCCGTAGGCTTGCACCCACCAGACGGCCGTGTCCGGGTGTTGGGACAGGTCCGTCCGGCGGAGCTTGTGGAGCCACGCCCCCGTCTTTTCGTAGAAAGCACGCTCCAGGAGCTGATCCGTAAGGGCAAGGCCTTCTCGACGGTAGCGCTCGTTGCCCGTGAGGGCGTGCAGCCGCAGTAGCAGCCAGGCCACCTCCAGGTTGTGCCCCACGTTGAGGTGGCTGTTCTTGGCGTCGTCCGGCAGAAAGGTCCAGTCCCGCGCGAACCGCTCCCGCACCCATCCCTGCTCGTTCCGCATGTGGGTCAGTGTCAGGTCCATGATCTGCTTCGCTTCTCGGAGATACGATGAGTCCCGCGTCGCTGGATAGAGGTAGAGCAGGTAGCCGGAGAGGGGGGCGAGCTGGGGCGAGAAGTCCTTCACGGCGCTCTGGACGGAGCCGTCCCGGTTTAGCACGTCCACGTAGCCGCCGTGCTCGGGGTCCCAGGCGTGCTCCTGCATGAAGGTCCGGGAGCGCTCCAGGTAGGCCTGTGCGGTCGAATCCTTCGTAGCGATGGTGTAGAGCGCCACGCCCATGGTCGCGTAGATCTGCATGAACAGGTCCTTGTCGGCGTTCACCACTGCCCCGGACCGCGTCACCGCGTTGTACCAGCCGCCGTACTTGTCGTCCCAGCCGTGTTCGATTATAAAGTCGAGGGCGGCCTCAGCGCGGCGAAGATGGGCCTCCGTGCCGCTCATGAGATAGGCGGCCACGTTGCTAAAGACGTGTCGACCTACCATGCCGGGGTACTGCGTCGTTGAGTCCTGGGGGGTCCAGGTGCGGTCGAGTTCGGCGTAGTACATCCCCTCCTCGGTCCGGGCGTGCTCGGTCCAGGCCGGGAGGATGACGTTTAGGCCCTGCTGTGTCCAGAAGGAGCCCTGCAGGAGCGAATCGGCCGACTGGGCGGGTGCAGCGGGGGGGCATCCCGCCATCAGCACCAGGGCAACGAAAAAACAGATCCGGGAGTCCATGGGACCAAGGGGGGAAGACGAAGGCATTGCGCCCACAATAAACACCACAGACGGGAAAGAGTGAAAGGCGACCGCTCGTCGGCACAGGGGAGGGCACGGGCCTGGAGGGAAGCTCCGGTGCTGCTGTTCGTCGGGACGGGAAGGTGGGGACGCAGGGAAACGCGGAAGAATGAGGTGTGGGCGACCGAGGGCGTGGACGAAATGGATTCCCGATTTGCAGAGACGAGCCCGGATCGTTGGTTCGAACCGCAACTCTAAAGAGGACGCTTACCGTCGCTCATGACCACAGAGTTCTCGGTGGGCCCTCGAGGACACGCTGCGCTGCGGGTCTTTCTTCCATTGATTGGGACAGGAGACGGATCGAGGAGCAGGCCCAGGCTGCCCTCGCAGGTCGAGCACTTCTTTGGGTCGTGCACCTCAGGGCCGGCGACACGCATTACGCGCTCCGCCCCGGCGACTGACTTCTCGGAGCCGGCCGGTTGGACTAACCCGACATTGCCTGTAACCTCGTCCCGCTCGTCCAGCATTGCGGCGAGCGGAATCGTCATCGCCGGAGCGGAAGGCGAATCGAGCTCTGCACCGGGGGGCGTCAGCGGCCGTTCGTCCGACCGCGATAAAGCCAGACGTGGCTCGACGTTCCCCGGTCGAAGGTGCTGTTGACGACGGCGAGATCGCCCGTCTCGTTGACCGCAATTTTCTCCATCAGCAGGCCCTGCTGGCTGCCGTTGAAGCCATGGGCCGGGTTGGCACTTCCCGGCACGACGGAGGGCGAGGCGAACGTGTCTCCGCCGTCGTGCGAGGCCGCGTGTGCGAGGCCGCGCGGGTGCTGGTTCCAGTTTGGAAAGAGCTCCCACAGGAGGTGAAGAGTGCCGTCCGGTTGTACCCGCAGGTCGGGATAGTGCGTGCTCTCGTACGGATTCGACGATCGGTCGGAAAGAACAGTCGGCGTCTCGAACGCATCTGCGCCGGCCGGGGCCTGCGTGTACCGCACGTGGTACTGCCGGAAGGGACCGGACGGGCCCTCGCCGTACGCGAGGTGCACGGTGCCCGCGGGGCCCACCGCGAGCGACGGCGCGTCCGAGTGGCCCTCACTTCCGGCGACGGTCCGGGGCGAGATAAAGGCGTCCCACGTCTTCCGGGAGTGT
>CAZMDV010000300.1:0-3772 GCA_964564875.1 uncultured Salinivenus sp. | reverse complement strand
ACGCGGACGGTGGAATTGGGCATGGAACGGGGAGGCAGAACGCGCTGCTCGTTCGTGCGCAAACGTAGGCATCGGCGAGGAGAGTGTCGATGATGGAGAGAAGGGTGGGACGAAGAGGGGAGCTGCTGGTATTCCCAATTGTTCATGTGTGGTCGTTTTCATTCCAGGAACCAGGCAGAACGGGTGTCAATAGAGGTCATGGTTCGACTACTCATGGACGGCCGGATTTCATGCCGCAGCGTCGCCCCATTCTGGTCTGGCTCCTGCTCGTGGCGTTTGTCGTGGGTGGGGCGGCGGGCCCGGCCCTTCACCGGGTGCAGCACGGGGCGAAGCAGATCTCCGACCGCCCCGAGATCCCCTGTCACGCGGCGGGCGTGCATCATGCTGAGGTCTCGTTCTGGACCGAGGTAGCATCGGATCTGCGTGCTCCGGCGTGCGACCTCTGCGCCACGCGGCTGCTCGTCGTTCCCCCAACGCTAGCTCCCAGCACCGCGCCCCGCGTGGTGGGCACGACGGCGGTGGAGATGCCCTCTCCCGTAGCCGCAGCGGACGTGGCCACTCATCGGTTTATCCGTGGGCCTCCATCTCTTTCCGAGGCCCGTCCGGCGTAGCCCCGTGGCCCGCGCCCGCCCCCGAATGGAGGCCGGACGCGGGGGGCGACCACGCAACGGGGGATAACAGCGGTTCAACTGCCCCCCGTGTCGACCTGGTTGTCTGCGCTCTTGTGATCGGAGGTCGGTCCCCGTCGATCCACGCTCTGTCTGGAGTGTGGGACTGACGAAGCGTAGCTGCGACGAACGGGACATCTATCTGTCTCTGATAACCCCTCCTGGCTTGGGGGGGAGCCTGTCTGCTTGTCGCACCGATGATACCTGTTCTATGACGCTCCGCACCCTTTTCGCAGTCGCACTTCTCTCCCTCGCATCTGCTTTGGTTGCCCACGCCCAGTCCAACCGCGGCACCGTGGCCGGCACCGTCACGGACGCCGAGGGCCGCCCCCTGCCGGGCGTGCAGGTGGTCGATCCGGCCCTCCAGCGCGGAACCACCACTGACGCCGACGGTCGCTACCGCATCGACAACCTTCCGCTCGGTGCCCACAGGCTTGAGTTTCGCTTTGTTGGGTACCAGGCCGCTGTCCGCGAGGTGACACTCACGGCGGGCGAAACGGCGACGGTCGATGTCTCGCTCCAGGCGCGCGTGCTGGAAACCGAGGGCGTCACCGTGACCGGAACCGCCCGCGCCCGAAGCACGCTCCGCGCGCCCCAGGACGTGGACGTGATGAGTCTTCAGGACGTCCAGGGTACTAGCAGCGCCTCGCTCGGCAAACTGCTGCAGGAAAACGTGGACGGCGTATCGTCCGTCCAGACGGGCTCGCAGGCCGGCAAGCCCGTGCTGCGGGGCCTGAGCGGGAACCGCGTTGTGCTGCTGAAGGATGGCATTGCACAAGAATATTATCAGTTCGGTGTCCGCCACTTTCCGGCCACCAACGCCAGCGAGGCCGAGCGCGTGGAGGTCGTGCGCGGGGCCAGCAGCATCCTCTACGGCTCCGACGCCCTGGGCGGTGCCGTCAACGTCATCAGCAAGCCGGCGCCCACCACCGGCGTCGACGAGTTTGAGGTGGGCGGTACCGCGTCTGCGCAATACTTCACCAACAACAACGAGCGGTCCGTCTCCCTCGACCTGAGCGCGGCGCAGGGCAACGTGGGCTGGCGCGTGGGGGCCGAGCGCCGCGTGGCCGACAACTACCACACGCCCGACGCATCCACCTTCTTCGAGACCCAGAAGGGAGGCACCTTTGGGGACCCGAAGTACACCGGCGAGGTGCCGTTCACCAATTTCGAGCAGTGGAGCACCTACGGCCAGGTCGGGCTCCAGGGCGAGTTTGGGACCCTGCAGCTGCACGGCGACTACTGGTCGAACGCCCACAATTTCCTACTGCCTACCGGTGGCCCGAACGACGACAATCCGAACTCGCCGCCACCGAATGGGCTCGGCCAGAACCTGGAGCACAGCAACGTCGTCCTGAAAGGGAATCTCGTAGCCGACCGCTTCGTGTTTAAGCCGCGCCTGAGCTGGCAGCGGTCCATCCGTCAGTCGGGTGCGCCGGGCACCAATCTGGGCGACATTCGGGATAACGGCGGACTGGCGCGGTTTGACTATCCGCTCGACCTCAAGACCGACATTTACACCGGGCGGCTGGAGGTGGCGCATCCCTCGATTGGAAACCTCAGCGGCACGATCGGGGCGGAGGTGCAGCACCAGGATGCCGACACGCGCGGGCCGGCCGAGCTGCAGCCCTCAGCGCTCACGTGGAATACGGGCGTCTTCTTCTTCGAAGATCTGGACCTGGATCCGGTCACGATTTCGTTCGGCGCCCGCCTGGACGTACGCACCGTGGAGGCGGTGCCCAATGAGCGCACCGCCGACTCCGATCAGCTGGACAACACGTACACAACCCTCTCGGGGGCCGTGGGGGCCAGCTACACGTTTGGCGATGGGTATGCGATCGCGACGAACCTGAGCTCCGGCTTTCGCGCCCCCAGCGTGTTTGAGCTGTACGCGAGCGGCGTGCACGGCGGCGTGGCGGCCTTCCAGGTTGGCACCCCGGGGCTGGACCCCGAGCGCTCCTACAGCGCCGACCTGTCGTTCCGCGTGCGGCGCGACCGGGTGACCGCTGAGGTGACCGGATACGTCAACGCCATTCAGAACTACATCTATCTGGAGAATACAGGCGACAGGGGCCCGAATGGGAATCTCCCAACATTTGCCGCCGATCAGACCGACGCCCTGATTTCGGGGATCGAAGCGACGGTCGAAACCAGTCCGCTGTCCTGGCTACAGGTGGGTGGCTCCGCCGCGGTGCTTGACGGCACCGGCGACGGACTGGGGGCCCAGGGCGGCGACGGTGAGCTTCCGCTCCTCCCGTCCAACACCCTAAGCGGCTTCGTCCGCTGGGTCCCTGCCGACACTGGTCCCCTCAACAACTCGCAGGTGGAGCTCTCGCTGAAACGGGCCCTGGACAAGGACGCCGCGGGCCGGTTCGAGCCCTTCTCCCAGTTCGACGAAGGCTTTGGGCCGCCGTTTGGCACGGCCTCGACGCAGGCCTACAGCGTCGTCAACGTCGAAGCCCGCACCACGCTGGCGCTGGGCCTGGGCGCGCCGCTGACGGTTTCGGTCGGGGTCGACAATCTGCTGGACGAGACGTACCGCGACTTCCTGGACACCTATAAGGGGTACGCGCTCTCGCCGGGCCGCGACGTACAGTTTGGCCTGTCGACCTCGTTCTAAGCGTCGGACTGGCCGGACCAGGGGGGGCGCCGCGGGCGCCCTCTGGCTTGTGTCGGGGCTGCGGCGCATCTCTACACATGGGGCAGTGCCCGTTCCCCCTGCCAACGATTTCCGTCGCAGTGAAGAGTGGTCTCTCTTTCGAATCAACCAACACAATATCATGACGAATCCCGTTTCTTCTTCGTCTGCCCCCCATAGCGAGCACGTCACGACGCTGCACCAGACCTCGTATGCCGTCGTGCGCCGGGTCCGCCCACTGGCGAGAGCGGCCCTTCCCGAGCACAGAGGCCCCCGCGGGCTACGCGGCTGCCCGACGGCTCCGGCGGCACGACCAGTCGGTCCCGACCCTGCTGCTTCCGGTTCCGACGACCAGGGCGAAGGGGGAAGGGGGGTGCCCATCGGCTTCGCCGGCAGGTGATCGCGAGCACGCTTCTCGGCGGAGCGGTCGTCGTCGCGGCGTGGCGCCCGCTGCAGGCGGCTCTAG
>CAZMDV010000299.1:0-3807 GCA_964564875.1 uncultured Salinivenus sp. | reverse complement strand
CGACGGGTCGATACCATTCTCCTGAACGACGGAGCGTCTCAGCAGAGCAATTGACGCCTGCTCGTGGGGACCGCCGCGGTCACACGAGTTCACTGAAGTGGAATCCGCCCGCGTTCGGAATCTGTCCGGCGCGCAACGGGAACCTATCCCGACTTCCACGAGCGATCCCGAATGTGCCACGGCGGGGGCCCGGCGAAACCGGTAGCACGTTGCCGCGTCCCGGGACGGTGTGAGACGAATGGACAACGCTTTTTCGGGGGCTCGGATCCCTTACTGAGGCGACCAGCTCCGGATTCTCTGAGCGCTGCAGAGCCGAAACGTGCACTCCCGACGCTCTATCGGGACAGAACGGACGTTGAACGCGAGCTAGCGTCCGTCCATCGCTCCCCCCATTGCGGATGCAGACTGCGGCGGAGTCCGCCGGCTCAGCGTCGTTGCCTGACACGACCGGCCCCGCACCGGACAGGGCCGGGCCCTGGCCTGAACACCCGCTTCGCCACGTGAGGGCGGGAGCCGAGGACGAACAGTGCAGACAAGGGACAGGGCGAGGTGCCTTCGCTTCGGCGCCTCCCCTTCCACTTTGAAGCGGTGCGGTAGATATTCCCTGCTGTCGGAATGGTGTAGATATTTCTCACCTCAGCACAAATTTCCCGGCGCAGTGCAGAGGAGCCCTTCTCAAAAGCTCGATCCATTCGTGCGCCCTACGCAGTCGGCACCCCTGAAGTGCTCGGGGAGCGGCTCGTATCACAGCGTGGGCCCATGAAGCCCTCTTGAGCTTCTCTGAGAACACATCTCTACGTCGTCGCGAGACTCTCGGGGCCTACGGGCTGCATGCGTAGGCCCTTATTGTCGGTCTCGAACGGATCTAGGCCGACCGGTAGTGCTCGTTTCTATCGTTTCGAGCGGGCCCCACATGTCCCTCACGCATACGACGACCTGGTCTCAGACCGAACCTGACCCCCTACGGGTGCACGCCAACGATCATTGGGCCCAGTCGGATCTGCTGCTCGAGACAGTGAACTCTTGGGGTCGTGCGCCACCCGTTGCCCAAGCGCGGTGCGAGAGGTCCGCCGCCTCCCTTGCGGAGACCCTCACGGTGAGATAACGCAGCTGGAATGATTTTAGCGGCCAAATATGCATCCACTGGTCAACATCGCAGACGTGAGTGTCTCGACCGCGACGTTTTCCTTTTACGACGATACCGGAGAGTGGTCTCCGACGCTCCTTTTACGATCGTCGCAAGCGTTGGGAGAACCAAAGCTAACGATCACCACACTCGCTCCACGGCTTGCTCAAGATGTTTCGTAACGACTCTTTTCTTCCCCTCGGCCCTGCCGGGAATCCTGATTCGGAGGACTTCCCCATTGAGGACCTCCCCCCGGAACTTCGCCGCGCTGGGCGAGACGCATACCGCCGAGGATGGGACGGATACCGCAAGGCCGATTGCCCATTCGGTCCCGAAGACAAGGCAATGCTCGTCTGGTTTTTGTTCAGTCGAAGGGGTGCACAAAATCCCCTCACGGTGAGCAAAAACTAGCAACTGATGGGATTCCGACGCGGCCCGAAGAGAACCACCGCAGCGAGAGCTTACGGGGCTGCCACCCTCTTTTCGTTAGGGCCGACGAGTCGCACCGCCGCTTCCGAGCTTGTGAGCGCTCCTTTTGATTTGTGAATCTCATACACCGATGCGCGAATCAGCTTCGACCGTGAACATCACGTACGAAACCCCGACCCGCGCGAACCCCTCTCGCTCTTCGTCCCGTCACCATCGAGACCTCGAAGGGGTGCCGAAGTCCACGGCCCAGCAAATGGCTCGGGACTTTGCGGCGTATCAGCACGAGCCATCTGCGACAAACGAGAAGAAGCTCTACAAGTACCGGCCGCCTGGACAAGGAGGGGCGTCTGAGAGCGAAGTATCTGTCGCCCTCGACTTCGGAGAAATCGTGGCCCTGGAAGTGGACCGGCAACGAGAATCGCCGGTGCAGACGAGAGGCCTGTCCTTAGCGTAGCGCAACTGGATCCTCTCCTGGAGATCCACCTTCCCTGTGGTTACGGCGAGAGGCTCCTCGTCGATTACCGGCACCGCGCCGTCCATCCCCGCCGACACGGTCAAGTACGAGACCAGATTCCAGGCGGCAGACTCGGGGACGGAGGTCACAGTCAACTGGGACCTGCCTTAGAGCGTCTCCGGGACGACTCAAGACAAGTCCGGAGCCAGCGTGTACGGGCCCATGGATATGATCGGAAGTGGCTCGATGACGGTAGATCTCGGGGATCCGGAGGCAATCGTCGCGCTCGAATACGAGCCCCGGACTACCATCCCGAGCACCGACGGGACGGGAAACGACACAGGAGGGCGCTGGAACTCTCTCTGACCCTGGCAAGAGTGCCTCATTCGGAGAAGTGAGAGTTGAAAAATGGCTTCTGCCAACCGTCAAACTTCTGCCAACCGTCAACAAAGACTCCCCCAGGAGCACTTCCTCCCTTCGTGCAGGACGCCTCGACTCCGCTTCGCACCCCGGTCAGTACTCGATCGCCTTCGCTCCCAGCGCAGCCCGGAAACTACTCGGTCGCTTCGCTCCCAGCGCTCCGTCGGAATGACTCGTCGTAAGGTTTTTCTGCGTGTCTACCTAGATTTCAACGTCGACCCGAGGTCCCTCCTACACACCTGGGACGGAACGCAGTGGGTGCCCACCACAAACTCTTCAGATTCATTTCTATGGGGGACGGCTCCATCCTTTGCTTCCTCGACGACGACACCGGCCCCATCACCTCTGACGGCCTCACACTGAGCGTGCCCGACGAATGGGAGGATCAGACCAAGGACGTGACGGTCGATGGGTTGACTCGGAACCACAGTCATCACCTGCTCGGCAACCCGCACGTCGCCGCGGGGTAGGGGCTTTTCGTTGAGCGCTCGCAGACCGGGAGCGTCAGACGAGTCTCACGTTCGACGCGGATGGGAGCCGGTCGGGCCTGGGGGATCTCATTGGGAGTACAAACCAGCTGCTGTCGACGACAGAGCAGCAGGCTCAGTAAGAACTGGTCCCTACGATTGAGGGCAACGCCGACACGGTCGCTCAGAGGGAAGACGCCTACGAAGCCCCCTATCTCCTTCCCCCGTCGGCGACGCGTACGCTACGGAGAACAGTCCACCGAATTGTACGGCACGGCCATCCATATCTCCGGCCGTCAGTGGACGGGGCACTACGAGCAGTACATCGAGGCGGATCTCGAACAGATCGAGACGTGGGGGCTGCGCAGAGCATCCCAACACGAAGGTACGCACCGACAAGTCCGTCCATCTCCTCCACTTGAAGTCGGGCGTGATGTTCTAAAGGAACTGGGCGTTGCGGTGGTCGGCCGGGGCTGAATCGTCCCCTCTGTAGCTCTTTCCTGTGAGGTCCACCAACGTGCTCGCACAGTGAGGCCCCTTCGTGGGCCCGGCTCCGTTCTCAGCCAGATCCAGGACAGTTGCGTCTCTCGCAGAGGGTGCCGACACTGGGGACACTTCGCTTCCCATCGCAGATCGTCCTCCGTCGACTGACCACGACGCCCGGACCTCCGGCTCGAGGATGCCCAACCGACTTCTTCGGGTGTAGATGGCAGGCCCAGACCCGTCGGTGGCCCGTGCCCCTCTCTGCCCATTGTGTGGGAAGGTCTCCTCTCGCCCCCAGGCCCGTGCAATTTTGTTGAGGCTGAGGCGCCGACGCGACAATCGACTCGGGCGGTCTCTCCGAATGCAGCGAAAACGCCGGATTCAGTCTGAAACCACTTCTTCGCTGCGCTCAGGGCGCGAAGAGACTC
>CAZMDV010000298.1:0-3815 GCA_964564875.1 uncultured Salinivenus sp. | reverse complement strand
GGGCGTCCCAGTCGACCGGGCGGCGGTTGTCGGGGTCCACGAGCGAGAGGTCGGCCAACTCGGTGCCGCGGTACACGTCCGGCACGCCGGGGGCCGTGCACTTCATTGTCAGCTGGCTGAGGCGGTTGGCGAAGCCAGCGTCAGCGAGTTGGCGGGCGAAGTCGTCGAGCACGTCGGGCGTCTCCGGATCCATCGTCACGCCCCGCACGAAGGTCTCCAGATCTTCCTCGTAGTCCGTGTTCGGGTTGATCCAGCTCGTCTGCTGCTTCGCCTCGCGGGCGGCTTTCTCCATGTAGGCCGCCAGCCGGTCGGCCAGGTCCGCGCGGGTGTCGGCGTCGCGGGGCATGCCGTGGGCGTCCGTCCAGAGCGCAGCCAGCGTCTGGTAGAACAGGTACGCGTCCTTGTTCGATGGGCCACGCGGACCGTGATGGTCGGCCCCGAGTTCCGAGAGGGCCTCCACGACCTCGGCCCAGCGCTCCGGCCGTTCCGCGATGCCGAGGAGCCGCATCCGGGTGTCGGCCCCGCGCTTATGGTCGTGGGTGGCGGTGGTGAGGAGGGCCTCCGGGTACTCGCGCGCCCGGAATCGATTGCGGGCGTGGACGGCGTGGTCGTGCACCCCGAACGCATCGGGCTCGCCGCCCACCTCATTGAGGGCTGCGAGCGGGACGTAGCGGTACAGGGCCGTGTCCTCGATCCCCTTCGCCGCCACCGGGCCCGTGTACTGCTGGAGTCGGCCCACCCAATCGCGCTGCGCGTTGCGCAGGTCCTCGCGCAACTCGCCCAGAATGGCCCGCTCCATAAACCGGTAAACGGTGGGTTCCGTCGCCGGGTTGCGCTGCAGGGCGCGGTGGAGGGCCTCCTCGATGACCTCACGGGCTGTCTCCGGGCCGTAGGGGAGGAAGGTGCGGTAGCGATCGATGGCGGCCACCGCCTCTCGGAGCGCCTCGCGCAGGGCCGCGAGGGTGACGTCCCGCGTGTGGTAGTCCGCCTCCGAGAGCCGATCGAGCTCGTACGCCAACCGGGCCAACTCGCTGGAGAGGGTCTGCTCGATGACGAGCAGCTTGCTGCGGTAGACGGTGGTCTCGTAGCTCGGTGCATCCGGCACAGCGCGCCGGTAGGTGCGGCGGAGCGCCTCCTCACTGTCCGAGTACAGCAGCGCCCCCATCGCGTCGTTCAGAAAGTCGTACCCCGTCGTGCCGTCGACGGGCCAGCCGTCAGGAAGCGTCTCGCGGGGCGCCAGGATCTTCTCCACCCAGATCCGGTCGGCGCCCAGGTCGCGCAGGCGGTCGAGGTACTCGTGCGGATCGAAGAGGCCGTCGATATGGTCGATGCGCACACCGTCGACGCCCTCCTCCGCCAGCAGGTCCCCGAGCAGGCGGTGGCTCTCCCAGAAGACCTCCTCATCCTCCATTCGGAGGCCCACCAAGTCGTTGATCGTGAAAAAGCGGCGGTAGTTGACCTCACGCCCCGCCGTTTTCCAGTACGCCAGCCGCCAGTGCTGATCCTCTAGCAATCCGTGCAGGGCGTCCCGGTCGAGCGCCTCGTCCAGCGTGTCGGTGTCGAAGGAGACCTCCACCGCGTCAAGGCGGCGACAGAGGGCCTCGGCCCGCTCGCGGGCGTCCGGCTCCAGCTCCGCGAGGGCATCGCACACGTCCTGCAGGTCGAAGTACGCGTCGGTGCGCTCGAACTGGGGCAGCAGGGCGTTGAGCACCGTCGGGTAGGTGCGCGGGCTGAGAGCAAAGCGGTGCTCGTAGTAGGTGGCGTAGAAGCGCCCGTCCTCGTAGGAAAGGCCAATCTCGCCGTCGTCGAGCACCGTGCCGTAGGTGTCGCCGAGGAAGGGGAGCAGGATCTTGCCCTGAAGTTCCGGCTTGAGCGGATCCCAGTCGACGTCGAAGTGGTGGGCGTAGGCCGAGTGCGGCCCGTAGGCGAGCACGTCCTGCCACGCGTCGTTGGCCGGGCCCACGCCGGCGTGGTTGGGCACGAAGTCGAGCACGAGGCCGAGCCCGGCGTCCACGGCCGCCTCGCGCAGCGACTCGAACCCCTCCCGCCCGCCGAACGCCTCGCGCACCTGGTTGTGGTCGATCACGTCGTAGCCGTGCGTGCTGCCGGGCCGGGCCTCGGTGATGGGGGAGAGGTAGAGATGGCTTACGCCGAGCCGCTTCAGGTACGGCACGAGCGCTTCCGCCTCAGCAAAGCCGAGGTCGGGGGTAAGCTGGAGGCGGTAGGTGGCGGTCATCAGAGCGGAGGGGCGTGGGGAGAGTGTGGGAGAGGGGGAGAGAAGGGTGCGTGGGGGCGTCGGAGAAGCCTGACGTTTCGAGTAAAGGTCCGATTGACGATTGCACCGGGGGGCTAGTCAACCGAAAATCGAGATTCACTGTGCTTCTTTTCCGGAACGAAAAGGCCCCGCGACACGCTTCGAATCCGTCATTTTTGGCACCCGTCCGGGGCTCATCGGTTCTCGGACACCGGTACTGCGGGGGGAGGGCGGCTCCGTTCGTCACGGAGAAGATCAGCTACAGCACGACGAGCTCTGTCGGGGGCTCAGGAGGCATTCGCCGGAAGTCCTCTCAAAGGTGCGTAGTTCCTCGACCGACGCTTTTTCGGCGCAGTAGACGTGGAGGGCATCGTACACAGCCCCGCTTTCGAGGCCGAGATCCGTCATCCGCTGTAAGACCGTCAGGTAATCCGTGGCTTCCAGCTTGACAATCTCCTCGGCGGCGTCCGCGACGTTTTCCTGGATGAGACGACGTGCCTGGCTGGGTGTCACCTGGGGGCTAACGGGAAGCGCCGTGAGCGACGCGTAGCATTCGGCGAAGGCATGGGCGCTGAGGACCAGGCGGCTCTCTCCGCGTAGTGCAGACTCCAAGTGAGGCGCTGCCTTCTCGTGCTGGGGAAGGGCGGGCACGAGGGCCGGGGTCAGTACCGGGGTGTCCAGAAGGACGCTCATTGAAGAGCTTCTTGGCGAGGCAGGACAAACGCGAGAAGGAGCAGAGCGTCCCGGTGCAGGCTACGTTTCGTTCCCGGCGTGCTTCGAGGCTCGGGTCCGACGTTGCTCGCGCAGATGTTCGGCTACGTCAAAACGGTCTTCTGAGAGCTCACCCGTGTGAACGAGAAGAGCCCCTTTCTGCTCGAGCGGGGAGTCCCTTCGCTTCGGCGTCAGGGCAATCAACTCCCCATTGTCTCCTTCGCACTGAACGGTAAGTTCGAGGGATGTGCCAGACTGGAGGTCGAGCCGATCCCGAACGGATTTCGGGATGACGATACGACCGTCGTCGTCAATTGAGACTTCCATGGGGCCATAGGCGGGCTGGTCTGCGGAGGGAGCGGATCGTCTCTGTCTTTTGCCATCAGTCAACAGAAATTGTAATCCCTCGTTCTGTTCACGGCGCTTCGAATGCGGTCGTTACTCAGTCTCCGATTTCGACATATTCGACGTCGTTCAGGATGTGAGGACCAAGATGGGGACTCAGGGCCTCGCGCGTCACCAACTCCACCGGCCGCCCAAGCTCCTCTTCGAGCAAAAACGAGAGGGCCGTGAAGTGGTCGAAGGACTTTTCGCCGGGGGCGAATTCGACCAGGAGGTCGACATCGCTCTCATCAGTGGGCGCGTCGCGTTGGAACGACCCAAAGACGACAAGACGCCGCACGCCGAGCTGCAGGTCGTCCTGGTGACGGCGCAAACGCCCGATCAGGTCTTTTTTGGTCTGAACTGGAACCATAACAATGGAACGAACCGCCGCCCACCGCGGATGTTGCTACGAAGCATATCGGGGACCTCCAGCCGCGATGGCTTCAGATGATGCAGAGGGATCTTA
>CAZMDV010000297.1:0-3820 GCA_964564875.1 uncultured Salinivenus sp. | reverse complement strand
CGACGCCCTTCGCGATGTTCGTGGAGTGGTCCGAGATGCGCTCGATGGCCTTGCTGGCGGTAATGAGGTGGGCGGCCACCTCGGCGTGCTCCGGATTCTTCTGGATGTAGTCAACCAGCGCATGGAAGTTTTCGTAGTGGAGGCGGTCCACCTCGTCGTCGAGGTCGGGGATCCGGCGGGCTAGGTCCGCGTCCTGGTCCAGAAACGCCTGCTTGGCCTCGTCGAGCATGCGCCGGGCGGTCTGGCTCATCTCGCGGATCTTCACCGACTCGAGGACGCCGGGGGTCTCGGTCACGTGCTCGGCGTTGTGGGCGAGGTTCCGACAGTGGTCCCCAATCCGCTCCAGGTCGGTGTTGATTTTTTCGACGGTGAGGAGCGTGCGCAGGTCCGTGGCCACTGGCTGGTGGCGGGCCATGATGCGCTGGCAGTACTTATCGACCTCCAGTTCGAGGGCGTCGACCTCGCGGTCACGGGCCACCACGCGCTCGGCCCGTTCGAGGTCGCGGTCGAGCAGCGCCTCAACGGCGTCGGTGAACTGCTCGGCCACGATGGTGGCCATGTCGAGGAGGCGACTGCGCAGCTCGGCAATTTCGCGGGCGAGACGGGTGGGCATGGGGGACCTCCAAACGCAGGGTCGGAAAGAGTGTGTGGAAAAATACGTCCCGTCCCGGGAATTGTGCCGTGCAGCGAATGGGCGACCGCAGGTTCACGTCCGGATCACCCCAGGAAAACGCTTGGAGTCGGACGTGGGCGTCTGGGACGGAGGGGATCTGTGCAGGCCTAGACGGGCACGCTCACAGCTCGGTCGGTGGCCCCGCCTCGATCGCGTCGGGGTCCGGATGACCCTCGACATGCAGGTTATGCAGTACCGACCGGTACGTGTCGGCCACGGACGACCAGCCGAACGTGGCTTCCGTGTGCCGACGGGCCCGCTGGGCGGCGGTGTCCAGCGCCTGCGAATTGCCACGATACGGCTCGATCGCCTCTACGAATGCATCCGGGTCCTCGGGGGCAACGAGGTGGCCGTTGACGCCCTCCGTAATCACGTCCTGGATGCCACCGAGCCGCGCCGCGATGGCGGGGGTGCCGCACTGCCCCGCCTCGAGAAGCACGATGCCGAACCCCTCTATGTCGTTTTCGACCGGCACGTTGGGCATGACGAAAAGATCGGCGCCGCGGTAGAGGTCGGCGAGGAGGTCGTTCGGGACGCGCCCCAGATGGCGGACACGCGACGGGCGATTGAGACGGCCAATGGCGCCCTGAATCGCGGGCGACTGCGGCCCATCGCCCGCAATCCAGTAGTGCACGTCGTCGGGGAGCCGGGGCATCACCGCGTCGATGAACCAGGCGGTGCCCTTGCGCTCCACCTGCCGGCCGACGCTGCAGAGCAGGAGGCCGTCGGGCGGGGCCGGGGGGACGGGTGCTCCGACGCTCTCCCCGAGGGCCCGTCGGGCCGCGGCACGGTCCTGAGGGGCGCGAAATCGGGTCACGTCGATGCCGTTCGGCACGACGCGGAGGGTGTCCGGGGCGGCCCCGCGCTCGCGGCAGGCCTCTCGGGTGGCGCGGCTCACCGGCAGAACGGCATCGAGGGCGTCGAACACCTTCGGCACGAACCACTGGTAGGGCGGGAAGGGCGTCGTCACGTCGAGACCGTGAACGATGGCGGCCGTCTTGACGCCGTGTCGGCGAAGCAGGCCCCGCAGGGGAACGGCGAGACCGGCGGTCACCATCGACGAGAAGAGGACGACGTCCACCGCGCCGTTCCGCGCTGCGCGGCCGATCTTCCACCCTGCCTTGGCGAGAAAGAACGGCACCTTCGCGTGCAGTGTGCTCCAGGCGCTGCGCAGCAGGATGGCGTCGTAGTCCAGGACGTCGGCGCCGGCGGCCTTGGCGTCGAGGGACTCATGCAGTTTCTGGGACACCCGCTGCATGCCGCCGAGGTTGTCGAGCGGGCGGGCTACGGGAGGCAGCGAGTGGGAGACAAAGAGGAGACGCACGGCGCCGGAGGCCGCCTAATAGAGACTACGCGGGGACGACGCTCGGGACGAGAGGAAGGGACGACCGCGAGGGGGCACGGCCGAGAACCTCGCCGTAGTACTGGTCCATCCGGTGGAGGATGCTCGTCCAGGTGAAGTCCTGCGCCCGCTCGTGGGCCGCCCTGCTCATCTGATCACGGAGGGAGTCGTCGGCGATGAGGGTCCGCACGGCCTCCGTGAACGCGTCGACGTCCCCGGGCGGGCAGAGCCGGCCGGTAACGCCGTCGTTTACGAGGTCGCGGCTTCCGGCGGCGTTCGCACAGACAGTGGGGAGCCCCGATGCCATGGCCTCCAGCGTCACGTTGCCGAACGTTTCCGTGTCGCTGGGGAAGAGGAAGAGGTCGGATGAGGCGTAGACCCGGGCAAGCGCGTCGTCCTCCAGGAAGCCGGTGAAGGTGGCGTTCGGAAGGCGGGCCTCCAGGGCCTCGCGGGCCGGACCGTCGCCCACGACGAGGCTGTGGTGGGGAATGTTCTGGCGCTCCAGGCGCTCGATGACCTGGGCGTACGCGTCGAGTCCCTTCTCCCAGACGAGACGACTCACGATGGCTACCACTACCTCATCGTCGCCGATGCCGTGGGCACGGCGCCACGTCTCGGAACGGTGTGCCGGTGAGAACTGATCGGCGTCCACGCCGCGCCGCCAGAGGCGCAGCCCGTCGGTAATGCCGTGGTCGCGCAGGACCTCCGCGATGGCGACCGTCGGGACGTAAACCTGCTGGCACTGGTTGTAAAACGAGCGGAGGTAGCTCCAGACAGGCGTCTTCAGAAAGCCGAGGTGATAGTACTTGAGATACGAGCTGAAGTGGGTGTGGTAGGAGGCGACGACGGGGACCTCTGTAGACTGGGCGAGGCTCAGCGCGTGACGACCCAGCAGGTCCGGCGTGGCGATGTGGTAGAGCGTGGGGTCAAATTCCTCAAGGGCCTGCCGGGCCGACGGGGAGATCCCGAGTGACAGGCGGTACTCGGAACGGCCCGGCACGGGCACGGAGGGCACCGGAACTAGGGTGCCCGCGTGGTCTTCGATGGCCGGGTCGTCGACCGTCGGGGCGAAGACACGCACAGCAACGCCCTGCCGTTCGAGGTAATCGACGAGGCGGTTGAGGGTCAGGGATACGCCGTCGGCGATGTGATTGTATGCCCCGGCGAAGAAGGCCACGCGCTTGGGCGGGCGACGGGCCGTGTGATCGGAGCGTGCCGTGCTCGGGGGACTCGTAGCAGTTTCCATACAGGCGTCGGGAAAGAAAGAAGACCGCTTGAGGACAATGTTTAGCTTTGTGTTTCAACTTAAACGGCGCCGCGGAAAAGCGACGGAGGGTAACGGCAAAAATGTGCGTTTTGTGTTAACTGTGCGAAGGTGTTACCCGGGCATCCTCTGGCCTCTCCCGATGAAGGGCGGATGAGGGGCGGCCGTCGTCCCGGCTGGGAACAGCGGGCCGTTGGAGAAAGACGGACGGAAGGGAAGCTACGAGACAAGGTGCTGTTCCAACAAGTCTTCCTCCCGTGTCCACTGGATCGGGTGGGGCGCCGCAAAGTGTTCGCGTTCTGCGTCCTGGAGGCGGGTGGCGATCTGACTGAGCATGGCACTGGCGGCTCGGTCGTCCGCCTCCTCGAGAGTGTCCAACAGCGCATCGAGCTGCTCCTGGGCGTCGGCCCGAATGTGGCTGCGGTCCACCCAGCCGCAGTTTGGCGTCTCCACGAAAACGTCTGCCCAGAAAGTCACGAGGGCATTCCGGTCGTCTGGAGTAAGGAGGAGCACGGTGGCCTGGACCGAGGGGGCGGGCGTC
>CAZMDV010000296.1:0-3826 GCA_964564875.1 uncultured Salinivenus sp. | reverse complement strand
AACCCGCGACCTTCAGCTTGGGAAGCTGATGCTCTGCCACTGAGCTACTCCCGCCTCTGAATTTGCACCCGTGCTGAATGCGGAACTCGGCGGTCGGTTCCATCACACGGCCCTGGATGACTCCGCAATTTGACGGTGTCTTTGTCGGCCGTGAGCAAAACAAGGCGCGGCCCCCGTCGTTACAACCCGTTGCACTATTCTTCTCGTACTGATCTCACGACTTATGCCGAAGCGCACCTACCAGCCCAGCGAAAAGAAACGCAGGAAGAAGCACGGCTTCCTCGAGCGGATGAAGACGGAGGAGGGCCGAGAGATTATCAAGCGCCGCCGCAAGAAGGGGCGCGAGAAGCTTTCGGTGAGCGACGAGGATTCCGGCAAGCCCGTGTAACCGGCCCGCTGTGTCTGACCCTGTCGCGCGTAGTGAAGAGCGCCGTCTGACGTTTCCCCCCTCGTATCGCCTGAAGCGGCGGCGCCTCATCCGGTCGCTTTTCGATCGGGATCGGGACGATGTGCAGACGGTGGCGATAGGCTGCGTGCGGCTGCTTTATCGCGTCGTGCATCGGGCCGCGCTCGGGCACGACGTGCCGCTCCAGGTTGGCTTTGCGCCGGGGCCCCGCGCCGAAAGTGGCGTGGAGCGCAATCGGATCCGGCGCCTCTTGCGAGAGGTCTACCGGGTGCACCAGTACACCCTGGTGGACCCTTTCTTATGTCGCCCCGACGCACTCATTGTCATGATCCTCTTTCGGGGCGCGCCCGCCCAAGCCGACGACTGCATCGAGCGCGACCTGCCGCGGGCGATGCGACGGGTTGCTGGCCGAGTTGCGGCCGACGATGCGGCCTCGAACCGGCACGAGGCCTCGTCCTCTTGATTCTACGCCGATTTTGAAATGCCTGTTGGCACGCTGGGGGACTTCACTCGTAGCAACTATTTGTATCGACGTTGTATTGTAGTCCGGCGACGCCCGACTCCTACTGGCGGGTCGCGTCCGCAGGGCGTGTGTTTGCATTCACCAATTGCTCTTTGACCCTTGGCTTCTCCGCTTCGCAACCAGCCCGAGCCGGAAGATCAGCGCAACGTGATCATCGCGACCATCCTCGTCGCGGTGATCATGTTTGCCTGGATGTTCTGGTTCAGTCCGCCGCCTGAGCGGCAACAGTCCGGACAGGCTTCGGGCCCCGCCGACACCACTGAGCAGACCGAGCCACCGCCCACCGCGGCGGACACTGCTTCGGACGACGCGCCGCCCGACACAACCCCCCCGCCGACGGCCGACACTGAGGAGGAGGCGCCCCCGGACCAGGCGGCCCCGGAACAAGCGCCCCCGGACCAGGCGGCGCTGCCGGAAGCGCCGGAAGCAGATTCAGTGACTGCCGCGGCGCTGGAGGGAGAGGAGCGGTCTATTGTCGTCGAGACCGATCTCTACACGGCGGTCCTGTCCACGAAGGGTGGCACCATCCAGCGCTTTACACTCAAAGAGTACAAGGATTTCAATCAGGAAGACCCGGTCCAGATTGTCGACACCACGGCCGGGGGCACGCTGTCGCTCTCGTTCACGACCCCCACCCTGCGCCAGGTTGACACGCGATCGCTGTACTTCCAGGCCAGTACGGAGGCCGACACAATCCGTCTGGAGGAGGAGCCCGTCTCTCTCACGTTTGAAGCGCCCCTGGGGCGCGGCGCCCTGCGCCAGACCTACACCTTCCACCCGGACGACTACGACCTCGGGCTCTCTATTCAGCAGGTAAACCCGGCCAGCTTCGTGACCGACGAGGGGTACGACCTCGCGTGGTACGGGGGCGTTCCGTATTCCGAGGGGGGCGACGACCAGCAAGAGTTGCAGTACAGTGGCCTCTATGCCCAAAACGGGGGCGTGATCAAGAGCATCACGCTGTCGGACGAAGACCACAGCGAAGCGCGTTTAAACGGGAAGGTCTCGTGGATGGCGGTGAAGAACAAGTACTTCACTGCGGCCCTGATGCCGGACAGTCCTGAACGTGTTCGAGGAGCGACGCTTGTGGGCGACAAGGTGGCGCAGACCAGCAGCGAGCTGGACGTGAAGAACCTGACAGGGCGCGTCCAGATGCCGCGGCCACGGGGCGAGTCGGATGTCGACGAGTTCCACCTCTATGCGGGGCCCATCGATTACTACAGCCTCTCCGCCTACGACCGGGGTCTGTACGGCATGGTGGACTACGGATGGGACTGGTTTGAGTGGATTACCAAGCCGCTCGCGAAGTACCTGTACATCCCCATGCTTACCTATCTCGGGGGCTGGCTGCCGTACGGGGTTGTCGTCATTCTAATGGCCATCTTCATTAAGACGCTCGTCTACCCGCTGACGAAGTCGTCGTACCGCAGCATGGCGAAGATGCGGGAGCTACAGCCGAAGATGCAGGAGATTAAGGACAAGTACGACGACGAACCCGAGAAGCAGCAGGAGGAGATGATGCAGCTCTACCGCGAGACGGGAGTCAATCCGATCGGAGGCTGTCTGCCCATGTTCCTGCAGTACCCCATCCTCATCTCGCTCTACCAGTTCATTCCGAAGTCCATTCAGCTTCGGCAAAAGAGCTTTCTGTGGGCGGCTGATCTCTCGGCGCCTGATAAGATTTTGCAGCTGCCCTTCGAGATCCCGTTCTACGGCGATTACGTAGCGGGCTTCACGCTCCTCATGGGCCTGGCCATGATCGTGACCATGCGGGTGCAGTCTACCGGGGGAGGTGCTGCTGGAGGACAGGCGAAGGCGTTCATGTACGCGATGCCGGCGGTCATCTTCTTCATCTTCAACCGCTTTGCGTCGGCCCTGAGCCTCTACTACCTCTTCTACAACATCGTCACGGCGGCCCAGCAGAAGTGGATCAACATGCAGCTGGAGAAGGAGAAGGACGAGGAAGGCAAGCTCACTGCGCGCACGGACGGGGAGGCCGAGGAGGAGAAGGGGTTCTTTGCCCGTCTCATGGAACGGGCCGAGGAGGCTCAGAAACAGCAACGGTAGTGCGTTGAAAGGTTGGAAAGTGGGGTAGTTGGAGGTCATTACGCCCTCAACCAGGCAAGGACGCCCACCGAACATTCAACCTGCAACCTCCTAACCTTCAACCATGGAAGATACGATTGCGGCCATCGCTACGGCACGGGGACGGGCGGCGCTGGCGGTGGTGCGCACCTCCGGGCCCAAGGCCGTCGAGGTAGTCAACGACTGCTTTCAGGGCGAAGAGCTGACCGAGGTGGAGAGCCACACCGCCCACGTCGGGTTTCTCGTCGACGAGGAAGGGGCGGACATCGATCAGGTCGTCGTTACGGTCTTCCGGGCGCCCAACTCCGCCACCGGCGAAAATGTGGTGGAGGTATCGTGTCACGGGGGCGATCTGGCGCCCAAGATGGTGCTGCAGAGCCTGCTTGAGCACGGCGCCCGCATGGCCGAGCCCGGTGAGTTTACCGAGCGGGCCTTCCTGAACGGCAAGATGGACCTGGCGCAGGCCGAGGCGGTGGCCGATCTCATCCACGCGTCCTCCACCCAAGCGCACCGCGCCTCCCTCACCCACCTCAAGGGCCGCTACTCGGAGCTGTTGGAGGACCTGCGCGAGGAGCTCCTAGACCTCTGCTCGCTGGTGGAGCTGGAAATTGATTTCTCGGACGAAGATGTCGAGTTTGCCGATCGGGAGCGGCTGGAGGATCTGCTCGACGAGACGGAGGAGATCCTGCAGGACCTGCTCGACACCTATCCCACCGGTGAGAAGCTGAAGGATGGGGTGCGGGTAGTGATCGGCGGACGGCCCAACGCGGGCAAGTCGACCCTCCTGAACGCCCTCGTGGGGCACGACCGCG
>CAZMDV010000295.1:0-3858 GCA_964564875.1 uncultured Salinivenus sp. | reverse complement strand
CGCTCGACGGCGGGGCCGAGTGTCTCCGACAGTGCGTCGACAAACGGATCCGGAGGCCCTTCTGTGAACGGCAGCAGAAGCAGATCGACCTCCAGATCAACTGGCGCGTCCGTCGTCGTGGAGACGGTCATTGGTGAAAGCGGTTGCAACGACGAAGATAGGAGGGGGCACGAAGCCCCGAGGAGGTAGCTGACAAATGGACACCACAGACTTACGGCCACTACCGTCACGTTAATCGCCGATGGCGATCAACATCAACCCCGAGCCCTCAGTGTTTTCTTGCACTTCACAGAGGGCGGCAGGGACTCCCCCCAGTCACGTCTCGCTATTTCGAGTCGGAGGCCCCGTCGAGAAGGGTTTGCAGGTAAGACCGGTCTTCGGGGGACAGCTCCTCGTCCGGGGCATGGCGGGGCTCGAAGTCGATAAAGTCCGAAGCGGCATCGATTACGTCTTCAATCACCGTTTCGAACGTTGGCCGCTTGACGTACGCCCCGGCGGCGTTCCGGTGTCCTCCGCCCCCAAAGTGCCGGGCCCACTCGTCAACACGGACGTCGGCCTCCGAGCGGAAGCTAATTTTGGATCCGTCGTCGGTCTCGGAAAAGAGAAGCGCAGTTTTCACGCCCTCAATGGAGAGAACGTAGTTGACAAATCCCTGCTTGTCGTCCCAGCTCGCGCCGGTGTCCTCCACCATCCGCTGGGTAACCACGGAGTACCCGAGTTGTCCGTTGTAGCGGAGCCGAATTCGATTAAGCATGCGACCGAGCAGACGCAACCCCGGCATCGACTTTCGGTCATAGATGGTCTCGTGGATGGGAGCGGGCTCGATCCCCCCACGCTCCAGGATGTCCGCCACGATGCGGTGGAGCCTCGGCGTCACGTTGCTGTACCGGAAGGACCCGGTGTCCGTCATGATCGCCGTGTAGAGGGCCGTGGCGATCTCCTCATCAATGAGATCAGGATTGATTTGCTCAATGATCTCGTAGATCAGTTCGCCGGTGGCGGCGGCGGTCTCCCGGACGAAGAGAACGTCGAACCATCCATCCGGCTTCAGGTGGTGATCGATCAGAACCTGAGTGGCGGTGGCGTCCCGGACGAGCGAGCCCACCTTTCCGAGGCGCTCCTCGTCGTTGGTGTCGAGGACGAAGGCGACGTCGGCCTCGGCGAGCGCCTCGTGCTGCGACAGAGAGTTGTCGAAGACCTCAACCTGATCTATTCCGGGCATCCAGTCGAGGTTGTAGTCCTGTTCGTCACTGTTGACCATCGCGGCCGTCTTCCCAAGTTTTTCCAGGAATCGCCCAAGGGCTAGCTGGGATCCCAGGGCGTCCCCATCCGGACCGAGATGAGTCGTAACGAAGAAGTGCTCGTTCTCCCGAATCAGCGTAACCACGTCGTCGAGCATGCGTCGCCTCTGGTACTCCCATGATCGAGATTATACGAATAGCTTTCCCTTACGGGAGGCTGCTGCAAAGGGTTCAGAGTCTGCCCCCCCAAGTCGCGATGATAGAGATGTCCTCTCAGGATCGCTCGTTCGCCTCCTGTACGCTTCCACATCTTCTTTCTGAAAGCAGCCCGGGGAATCCCGGTTGAATGTGAGTACTTTATGGACCAAGGAAAGAGACCTCCGACCTGGTCTTTGACAGTTCTGAATTTGACAATGATAGACTCCAGCGGTAAACTCGTCTCTAAGCAGAGTCTCTGTTCTACTTACCCCACCACCGTACGGCAGAAATCAGGAACGGTCAGGTGCCGTCAGATGGCAAAAATCCGCCCAATGACGTGACGATGTGAATATGCATTCAAGTTGGGGAAGCATATGAACCGTCGATTCTCTCATCTCACTTTCGTTACTTTTTCCTAACACGTAGCGCATCCACGGTTGTGACTCCGTGCATCGGATCGGTCTTAGGTTTTTGCTCACAAGCCATTCCTGGACGGGTTTTTTCGAAGCTACCGTAATTCGGGCACGCTTTCCCGATTTGGGTGCGCCCTCCTGCCTCACCGATCACTCTTGATTGGAGACGAGGCACCTGCTCTCAATCCTGTAGACGGACTTGACCTCTCCCCTCACAACCACTGCTCGACGCCATGATTAGAACGCTATCTTCACTTCTCTTTACCGTCCTCCTCGCATCTGCCCTCGCGGCAAGCCCGGTGCAGGCACAGAACGTGAACAATGGGCTCTACGGCAAACTCGGGGTGGGCTTGTCGGACTACACCGGGGACTTCCCCATTCAGAACACTGGACACCCCTTTGACCTTCAGGAACTCCGTGGAGACGAGTTTTTGGACAGAGGATCGGGGTTTCCGTTCATGTTCGACGGGGAGCTGGGATACCAATTCTCCCCGAAGTGGGGCCTCGCCCTTGGCTTCCAGGGCGGAAATTATCCGATTGTGGGATACGCTGGGTCCATCGACGATACCTGGCGCTACACCCCCCAGATACTGGGCCGCTACACGTTCGGTACCCCGGGAGCATCCATTTCCTTCTACCTCGATTTGGGAGCAAATGTGACGTTTGGCGGGGATGACCCAACGAGTACAGGATACGGACCGTCCGTGGGCGGCGGGGTGGACATTCCGATCAGTGATGGCCTTTCCTTTTACGTTGAGTCCCGGTTCAACGGCACGCTCCCGGATGACGCCGTCGACGGATCGGAGGATATTGAGGATGTCGATCCAGGTGTAACCGACAAGACGGACGATCCGTCCGGAAGCTTTCTGAACGGAATTGACTCCGTCAATCAGCTTCTCGGGTTTGGCCTTAAGTTCAGCCTCACGACGCCAGTGCCCCCGCGCGTGATTGCCCTCGACGGCCCGACCAACGTGCAGACTGGCGAATCGGTGACCTTTACGGCGACGGTCAACGAGGACGAGGCGAATCGTCCGCTATCGTACCAGTGGCAGTTTGGGGATGGCAACACTGGCTCGGGCCTGACGGCCTCTCACAGATACAACCAGTCCGGGACATACACCGTGTCGTTTACTGCCAGCAACGACGTGGGCGAGGCGAGCGAGTCGCTTACGGTAGAGGTTACCCCCCCGCCGCAGCCGGCACAAATCACATCCATTAATGCCGACCCGAACCCGGTCAACGAGGGGGAGTCAGTCCGTTTCAGCAGCAATGTACAGGGCGACAGCCCGATCTCCCGCGAGTGGAGCTTCGGCGATGGCTCGACCGCGATGGGCGAATCTCCGACCCATACCTACGACGAGCCGGGCGAGTACACCGCGCGTCTCCAGGCGTCCAACGAGGCCGGCGAGAGCTCTCGGACGGTGACCGTTCAGGTGGAGCGCGTGCTGCCGGAGATTTGCACCACGGTCAGCGAACTCAACTCGTCGTTCTTCGAGGGCAACTCCAGCACGCTCACCGACGAGGCGCAGAGCAGCCTCCAGGAGAACGCCGACGTGCTGTCGCAGTGCTCGAATCTGATGGTACGGGTGGAAGCGTTCGCCGCGCCGGGTGAGCGGAACCCGGAGTCCCTCTCGGAAGATCGCGCCGAAGCAGTGGCGGAGTTCTACGAAAACAACGGTGTGCCCTCGGATCGGATTGAGGCCAGTGGCCAGGGACAGGTCGAGGGCGTGACCTCAAAGAAGGGCGGCACGCGTCAGTATCGCCGTGCCGACTCGATTCCGGAGTCTGAGGAGGGCGGAATGTAAGCTCCTTCACTTCTAAGTCAGGGGTCCCTTGAGCGGGCCTGCCTCCCTTCGGGCAGGCCCGCTTTGTTGTTTGCCGCCTCCGTCCCCCGTCTCCTCCGAAGCGTCTTCGGAGCGACGGAATTGCCCGGTGCTCTTCTGCGTCCATCTTTCCCGACGGGAGGCAGAAATCAGCGGTCCACCAGGGGAACTCGGAGAGCTAGT
>CAZMDV010000294.1:0-3863 GCA_964564875.1 uncultured Salinivenus sp. | reverse complement strand
ACTAGGGCGAAGGGAAACACTTTTGCCACTCCAGAAGGTTGACGACGCGTCCTGTATCGGCCTCGTGCCGCTTGCCGGTCCAGGTGAGGCAGACCTCGTCGCCCCCGGTATCCTGCACGTCCATGAGGACGAATTGCCCGTCGGTGCGGCCGAAGAGGGCGAATGGATTCGGATAGGGGCCGTGCGTGTACGGCCCGCCTTTGACAGAGCCAACCTGGTCGAGCGCGGCCGCTTGGACGACCGGAAATCCTCCCCCTCCCTCCCGACCGTAGTGATTGTGTGTGCCGTCGTCGAGGGCCACCATGTGGGCGTCGCCCGAGAGAACGACGAGCTGGTCCGCCACCCCGATCGAGTCGATGTACGTTGCCAGCTCGCGACGCTCTCGGGCAAACCCACTCCACCGATCTTCAGATTCGCCGTCGCCAATCCAGGGGACGCTACTCACCCAGGCAACGACGGGGTATCGATCCTCGGCGCGTGCGAGCTGCTCCTTGAACCACGCTTTCTGTTCGGCCCCCATCATGGTTTTGAGGGAGTCAGGAGCTTCATTCGGGGTCCGGGCCGAGCGCAGGTCCGTCAGCAGAAACCGGACGCGCCCCACCGTGAAGGCCTGATAGATGGGCTGTGCGCGCTCATCCCGTGCGAGCTCGTAGTGGGGCGCGTACTCGCGGTACACCTGCTGGGCCACGTCTTGTCCCGGGGCCTGGCGCGAGCTGTTGTTGGGCCCGTAGTCGTGATCGTCCCAGACGTAGGCCAGGGCCGTGGATCGAAACAGGGCGGACTGTCGCTCTGCGCCATGCACCTTCCGGTACGCCGCCCGAAACGGCTCCGGAGTGGTCGCGTCGATGTCCTCGTAGTGCATGTCGCCCAGATGGAGCAACAGGTCGGGCTGCGCCTTCCGGATCGTCTCAAAAACGGGGTGGCTGGAGCCGGTCTGAGCACAGGCGCCGAGGGCCACGCGGAACGACGAGGGGCCCTCGGCAAACGTCCGGAAGCGGCCGCTGTACGGGGACACAATCCGCCCGCCAACCTCCAGCGCGTAGTGATAGGTCGTCCGGGGCGTCAAATCCGTGAGCCGGAAATGGCGGACGTTCTCGTTCGTTGCCGGTCGGGATCCCTCGAGAAGTGCCGGATCGGCCCAGTCGCCCGACGTGTCCACGGCGAGGCGCACCCGGGCCCCGGCGTCTTCGTACCGGGCCACGACGCGGGCGGAGGTGCTCGTCACGGCTCCTGCCCACAGAGTCGTGACCGTGTCTGGTCGGGACGTGGCAGGGCCTGTCGGCCCGATGTACCGACACGCAGACGAGCCGACGATCAGGAGAACGACGATTGCAGCCCCGAACGCTCGACGCAGGAGTGTGGAAATCAAAGACGGCATCGCGCTAGTTCGGAGGCAAGCACAAAGGCTGTACGTTGCCCCAACGCCGAGCCACACCTTGGGTTGTCGGTCGGCAGCACGCACACCTCCAGATCCAAACTCCTCCTGCACTGCCGGAATTTGTAGCGTCTGAGGATCAGCCCGCTCAGCGAGGGTTATCCGTCTTCCGGTCAGCGTGCACGACAGAATGCAGGGCCGGCGGCCTCGATGGACAGGTCTTCGTTCCCGGGTGATTCTCGTTCACACTTCTTCCGTCCTGAAAATCACTCGATGCAAGCAGAGGATTACCTTGACTCGGAAGAGGTCATGCTTGGGACCTCCATCTCGGCTAACACCATCTCGGCTAACACCTGGCCGCAGAAGTTGTGCGGGGGGCGCCTCTGTCCTCATCGAACATCAGGGAGCACTCGTCAAACCACTTCGTGAACCGGTCGGTGTGCTCGCTGGTGTCTTTTGGAGATTGCAGCATCTGCCAGCGATTGTGGTGGGGACGGTAGCGGAGAGGCCGCCCGTGTTGGACGCAGACGCCGCCTTCGGCGGGTCGAGGGACGCTTCCTTCCACGGCCAGGCGATGCAGGCCGTGCCGACTGGCTGGATCGAATTGCTCGGAGCCCGCAGCCAGTCTCGACCGATCTGGTCTTCGTCCAGTGCGGAGCGGACCGTCGAGGGCAGCACCTGCATCAGCCTCACCGGGACGAGGCGCGGCGCGTTCACGTCAGAGACGAACCTCGGCTCCTCACGGATGGCGTTCGCCCGCCCGACCCGGTGCAGGTGGTGAACGCGATGAGTTCGACCGGCACGCCGAACTCCCGGCTCCTCTCCCGGATCGGCTCCCCGTCGTCGCCCCCCGGTTTAGGAGTGGCTTCCCACTTTCGCTACGCTGCTGATGGTGGCGAACCACGCTCCCCTCGTCCAAGACCATTCAAAATGGTCCGGCGACCACCGAACCCGTAGCTTCTCATGGGGATTGACGTTTCACAGGGGAAGTCCCATGCCGCGGGGCGACGCTCCCTATGACCCGTATGCGCCCTGATTCCCCAATACCTTGTGACCGTCGCGTTTCCTCACAGCACGACATGCAACCATGCCCGACGATCCGATTCGCCTCCTCTCCCAGCTCGAAGAGGGCGGGTTCCGTCGTCTCGCTGCCCGCCTCGCCCTCCTACGGGTTTACGCGCGCTACCGTGAAACAGAAGGCCTCTCCGATGCCCAGGCGCAGGACGAGGTCGCCGAGGCGTACGAGCAGCGCACCGCGGACGTGGACGACTGGGTCTACGACGTATACGACTCGGTGACGGCCCGCACGCTACGGCGGTGGGCGCAGCAGCTCCGGGACGACGGATTGCAGGGGCTCGTTGACCGCCACGGCCGCCGAAGCGAGCGCTCCTACGAATCCTACTTCGGCGCGGGCTCGGAGCTGCGGAAGATCGCGCTCTACTATATTGCCGACCATCCAGATTGCACGAGCACGGAGCTCCTTGAGGAACTGGCCCAACACGTTGACGAGGACGAGCTCCCTACCCGGCGCACCGTGCAGCGCTTTCTCCGCAAAATGGGCGGGTGATGTATTCAGCGCGGAAGCGTTCCAGCGTGTCGTGTCGACTCCCCGAAGGAGTTCGGGCCGCCGCCCCCCGGAGTGGCCGCCCCCCGGAATGGCTGGCCCCCGGAATGGCCGGCCCGAGGCACAGGGGGACCTTTCTTGGACAAAGCACATGTCGCCCTCTCCCGGCCTGCTCCCTCGCCTAGACAAATCAAGTGTCGACCCCGTTCAGGGGGCCAGCATCGGTGGTTGAGCGATCCAGGACGACCGTTCCGGCGTGGTGTCCGGCACACGGCGACGGGCGGTTCGTTAATGAGACCGTGCCAAGTCTTGGCGTACTCTTCTGCAGACTTTTGTTCTCGACCACGGGTTCAATCATGCACCAGGATTACTTCGAATACGATGTCATTGTCGTCGGCGGTGGGCACAGCGGCAGCGAGGCGGCGGCCGCGGCGGCCAACATGGGCGCCGACACGCTCCTCGTCACGATGAAGCTCGCCGACATCGGGCAGATGTCGTGCAACCCTGCCATCGGTGGCATCGGCAAGGGCCACATTGCACGTGAAATCGATGCGCTCGGGGGCATCATGGGGAAGGCGACCGACCGGGCCGGCATCCAGTTCCGGATGCTCAACAAGAGCAAAGGGCCGGCCGTGTGGGGGCCGCGCGCCCAGTGCGGCCGCCGCGCTTACGCCCGGGCCATCCGGCAGGAGTTGGAGGCGATCGACAACCTGAAGATGCGGTCGGACATGGTGAAGGAGATCCTAACGGACGAGGCCGGAGAGACGGTGACAGGGGTGCGGACGAACATGGGGAAGGAGTTCCAGGCTCCCTGCGTCGTCCTCACGACGGGCACCTTTTCCAACGGGGTCATCCACGTCGGCGAGCAGAACTTCGGCGGCGGGCGCATCGGGGAGAGCGCCTCGCACGGCATCACGGGCTGCC
>CAZMDV010000293.1:0-3868 GCA_964564875.1 uncultured Salinivenus sp. | reverse complement strand
CGAGCGGGGGCATCAGGCGCATCACGTGCGGGTCCGACGAGCCGCCGACGAGCACGCATTGGTCGCGAAGCGCATCGATCACCGGCTCGACCGGACGAGCCAGCCTGAGGCCCATCAGACAGCCGCGCCCCCGCACCTCGTCGACGACCGGACCTACGGCGTCGGCCACCTGCTCGTGAATCTCCGTGGCGCGGGCCATCAGGTTGTCCTCCACCAGCGTCGTGAGCGTGGCCTCGACGGCCGCCATCGCGAGCATGCCGCCGCCGAACGTGGATCCCTGATCGCCCGTCTCGACCGTTTCGGCGACCGCGTCGTCCACGAGCACGCCGCTCACGGGCACCCCGGCGCCGAGGCTCTTGGCGAGGGCGATGAGGTCGGGCGTCGCGCCGAGGGGGGCGCTCATCGAGAAGGTGCCGGTCCGCCCCACGCCGGTCTGCACCTCGTCGAAGATCAGGAGCGTCCCGGTCGCCTCGCAGAGGGCGCGCAGGCCCTGGACATATCCGGCAGGGATCTCCTCCATCCCTGCGATGCTCTGGATTGGTTCCAGGATCACGGCCGCGACCGCCTCGGTGGCCAGCACCGCCTCCGCGGCGTCGAGGTCGCCCACTGGGATCCAGGTCGTGTCCGGGAGCACGTCGCGGTAGGGAGCTCTGTATTTCTCGTCGTGCGTAGTGGCGAGGCTGCCGAGGGTGCGTCCGTGCCAGCCCTGCTCCATTGCCACGACGCCGGACCGGCCCGTGTACTTGCGCGCCAGCTTCAGGGCCGTCTCGTTGGCCTCCGAGCCGGAGTTGGCGAAGAAGACGTTGCCGAGGCCGTCGGGGGCCAGGTCCGCCAGCCGCTGCGCCGCCCGGGCGCGGACGGGGCTGTGGGCGACGTTCGAGTAGAAGATGAGCTGTTCGGCCTGGGCCTGCACGGCCTCCACGACGTTCGGGTGACAGTGCCCGAGCAGCGACACGCAGTGCCCGCCGTAAAAGTCGAGGTACCGAGTGCCCTCAGCGTCCCATACGTACGGCCCCTCCCCCCGCACGAGCGCCATCGGCATCTTGTCGTAGGTGGGGATCTCCAGCGCCTGCTCAATCTGAATGGTTTCGTCGGTGGTCATGTAGAATGCTGTATCGGTTGGAGACAGTGCGAGACCGCGGACCGCCGTCCGCCGTCCTAGCTATGCAGTGGATGCGACGGAAGATTTCGGAATCAGACCTGCGGGTTCGTGCAGTCCCAGCGTTCGGTTCAGATTCTGAATCGCCTGGCTCGCGGCGCCTTTCAGGAGGTTATCGAGGGCGAAGCCGACGACGAGGGTGGAGCCGTCCGCTTTCCACCCGAGGTCGCAGAAGGGGGTGTGGACGGGGGGCTGGAGGGCAGGCAGTGTCGCCGGCGAGCATCGGACACACGGCGCCGCGCCGTAGGCTTCTTCGTACCACATTGTCACCGCATCCGGATCGACGCCGCCCGACCACTCGATCTGCGCCGTGCCCCAGATGCCCCGCGTCCACGGGCCAGAGGCTGGCACAAAGTCGAGCGTGACGTGCTCGCCGAGCGACTGACGGATTTCCGGGCCGTGCTGGTGTTCCAGCACCTTGTAGGGGCGCACGTTGCCGTCGCGGTCCGGGAAGTGGGTGGCCGCGGAGGACGTGGCGCCCGAGCCCGAGGCGCCGGTGAGGGCCGTGACGTGGGCGGTAAACGGGACGTCGTTCTGGGCCAGCGGGGCGAGGGCCAGCGTGATGCCGGTGGCGTAGCAGCCGGGATTGGCCACAAGCGACGCCCCGACGATAGGGCCGCTCCACTCCGGTAGGCCATACACCGCCTCGTCCAGCAGCGTGGGGGTCGGATGCTCGACATCGAACCATTCCGGATACACGCTAGGATCGCGGAAGCGGAAGTCGGCGCTCAAGTCGATGATCGGGCCGTCGAAGCCGTCCTCGAGGATGTCGGGCACCACCTGCATGCTCTGGCCGTGCTCGCCCGCCACGAGGAGTGCGTCGAGCGTCCCAATCGGAAGATCGTCCGGAGCAATGAACGAGTGGTCGACCTGCCCACGCAGGGAGGCATGCGCTGCGTCCACGGGCTGGCCAGCAAACGTGCGGCTCGTCACCGTATGGAGCGCGGCGTCGGGGTGCGCGGCGAGCAGGCGGATCAGTTCGCCGCCCACGTAGCCGGCACCATGGAGGAGGCCGATGCGGGCGCCCTCGCTCGTTGAGGACGAACATGTCTGAGAAGGAGGGGACATGAAGAGGGTAGGTTGTGCGAGACTGAGAGTACCACGATGCGTGAAGAGGGATACGTGAGAGAATGGGCTCACGCATCACGGTTCATTCTACCGCCACGGCGAGCTCTTCGTCGGACGTCGACGGGGTAGACGCGGTTGTCACAGATTCGTCCCTCACGACCGGCGCCGGGAGAGCCTGCACGACTGAGTCCACGAGCGCTGTGCTCTGCTGGAGGGCGTTGAGGGCCGTGATCCCGAGCCGTTGCTCGATGTAGCGTCGCCCCACGTCGTTGTCGGTGACCGGTCCCGTCACGGCCGTGATGTCGGTGTGGTACCGCTCGCGGAAGGTGTGCTCGGCGGCCCAGGCCCCGGCCAAATCGGTGGCCGCCACGACATGCGCCTCGACGAAGGACTGCAGCTCCATGTCGGTCATGAGGTCGTCCACGCCGTAGTAGCCCACGAAGCCGTCACCCATTTCCGCCACGATCACGTCCAGGTCCTCCGTCGCGTTGAGGTGATGGATGACGCCCTTCGCGATCGGCGTAATCGCGTCCTCCACGGTACAGGCGATGCCCGCGTCGGTGAAGGTGGAGACGGCCGTCGCCCCGTGCTCCTGCATCCGGCGCACGTCGCGCATCAGCGAGGCGCCCGTCAGCTTGGCGGCGCCCACGTCCAGCCCCTTCTCCGCAAGCCCCTCCACGATGCGGCAGGCCGCTTCCGTCTTGCCCGTGTCCATAGCCGTGCCGCTCACCACGACCAGCGGCACCGACGAGTCCAGGCGGTGCACCATCTCCAGTGCGTCCTCTTGAATCCGGGCGTGGAGCCACTGGCCGTTCCGCTCCGCCATCACCGCGCCGAGCACCTCCACCGGCAGGGCCGGGCCCAGATTGGGGTGCGCCGCGGTGCACTCGCCGATGAGCCCACCCAGGTTGAGTACGTTCAGCGTGTCGCCGGGGCTGACGTGACGGGGCACACGTCCGCTGTATCCTTTGAGCGCCTGCCGCCCGCCGAGGGTGCCCACGAGCACATCCCCCTCTCGGATGTGCCGAAAGACGCCGTCGCTGCACTCGACCTCGTCGTACTGGTCCTTCTCGTCGAGCGCTCGCACTACGACCACGTAGCCGTGCTGGGCCACGACGTAGGGCGAGAGCGTGATCGGCGACTCGACGTCGCAGTGCGCGGTGCTGGAGGCAATTTTGTCGACAGGTCCCGTCTGGAAGGCGTCGTCGGTCATCGGTTCTGTGCGTGGGTGTGGGGGTGTAGGCGCGCTCACGTGCTCAACTGCGGACCAGGGAGGCTACGGAGTCGCAGGCTCAGGAGTCGTCTCTTCCGTTCCGGTGGACCGGGCCTTCTTGGCAAGGAGGGACGGGACGGCGGCGAGCGTGGTGTAGCCCTCGGCGTCGCGTCCGTCCCACAGCGCGTTCTCCTCGCCGTAGGTGGCCGTGCCGGCGTCGAACAAGGAGTGCGGGCTGTCGACGCCCTGCACCTGCACGGTACCCTTGAAGAGCTTCACGGTTACGGTGCCGCCTACGACGTCCTGGCTGTGGTCGAGGAACGCCTCCACGTCGCGCATCACCGGATCGAAGTACTGGCCTTTGTGGAGCAGACGCCCGTACACGTCGCCGAGCGTCTGTTTCTGCACCTGCTGCTGCTCCGAGAGCA
>CAZMDV010000292.1:0-3883 GCA_964564875.1 uncultured Salinivenus sp. | reverse complement strand
GTAGGCCAAAATCGGAAAAAGGTGGGCCCTCCAACGCCCCTAAAAAGACGCCACCCCCGTGGGCGTGAAGCCCTGTTCGTAGTACGAGCGGGAGCCCGCCGATAAACGAAGGGGCGATCCAGAAGCAGAGCGGGCCGAGAACCCCGAGAAAGAGCGTGGCCTGGGCCGTCACGTAGAACTCGAACACGAGGGTCTCTGCGAGTGTCCGTTCCGGGATCGCCCGGTGCAGAACGAGACCGCCCACGACGCAGGTAAGCACGCCAAAATAGGTTTGCATCTGCTGGAACCAGTAGAAGGGGCTCCTCGCCACGTCCTGTGCAGAGGTCCAGCCAAAGCGGGAGCGGAGAGGCGACTCCGGCTGAAAGGCCTGATCCAAGGGAACCCCCATCGACCGCCACGTTGCATGCATTATCTCTGCCTGTCCCACGACCCAGGACTCCATCATTGAGCACTTTGACCATCCCGAACAGATCGACGACGGGGACGAAACGGCACCGTCGAAGCGTCTTCGCAGTCTCTTTCCCCGCCATGATAAGGCCCTGCACGGGGACATGATCGCCCACGACGTGGGTCTCGACCGCATCCGGGCCGAATGTCCCCACTTTGACGACTGGGTCTCGCGCCTCGAAACCCTGGATCCTCTTTCGGGCTGATTGAAGTCTGAATTCCATTCCACACTCCGTCGACACAGTTTCGGTGAGATGAGGTCCCTTACGCGCCGCACCGTCTACTATCTGCTCGCGCTCGTCGCCGCCACGGGGTTGTTTGCGGCGGTATACGGCCTAGGAATGAGCGTATGGGAGGGGCGGCCGCGGTCCTGGCACCAGTCCCTCGAGATCGTCGTGCAGACTTTTACGACGACGGGGTATGGCGAGGACGCCCCGTGGCAGAGCCCGCAGATGAACCTGCTGGTCATCGTCCTCCAGCTCGTGGGCATCGGGTTCCTGCTGAGTGCGGTCGATGTCTTCGTGGTGCCGTGGCTGCAGGAGGCCCTGCGGCCCCGGGCGCCCACCGCCCTGTCGGACCGCTCGGGGCACGTTCTCGTCTGCGGGTACACCCCGCGGGTCGAGGTCTTCGTCGAGGAGATGGAGGAGCGGGGCCAGGAGTACGCGCTGATCGTTTCGGAGACGGACCGGGCCGGCGCGCTGTACGAGGAGGGGTATCGCGTCATGGAAGGCGACCCGACGGCCACGGACACGCTGAAGAAGGCGCACGTCGGCGCGGCGCGGGTGCTGGTGGCCGACGTGACCGACGACGAAAACGCCAGTATCGCCCTGGCGGCCCGAGAGGCCGATCCGGACGGGCGCGTCATTACCCTGGTGGAGGACGCGTCGCTCGCCCGGTATCACCAGGCCGCGGGGGCCGACCTCGCCCTCTCGCCGCGTCAGCTCCTGGGACAGAGCCTCGCTGCGCGTGTGCCCATGGCCGCGGCGGCCAACGTGGAAACGAGCGTGGCCGACCGCGACGACGTTACCCTCGCGGAGATTCTGGTGACGCGGCACAGCCCCCTCCACGGCCGCACGCTGGCGGAGACCGACCTGTCGGCACGCTTCGGGGTGCGGGTGATCGGGGCCTGGTTCGAGGACTCCTTCCAGACATCGATCGCGCCGGACACGGTTCTCGAAGAGCCGACGCGCCTCTTTGTCGCGGGCACTGCCGATCAACTGGCCGACCTCCGGCAGGACATGGCGGCGTCCGTCCGGGCCTTCACGCCCCAGTCGATTCTGCTGGCCGGGTACGGCGACTCGGGGCACGCGGTGGCGGACTCCCTCCGCCGGGCGCAGGCCGAGGTGACTGTGATGGACGTCGAGGACCGGGAGGGCGTGGACGTGGTCGGGGACGTGCGGGACCCCGAGGTGCTGAAGGCTGCCGGCATCGAAACGGCCTCGACCCTCATCATTGCGGTGGACGGCGACACCGTCGCGACGTTTGCCACCCTCATTGCCCGCGACCTGAACCCGGACCTGCAAATTCTGGTGCGGACCCACGAGGAATCGGCGGTCCGAAACCTGTATCGGGCAGGGGCTAACTTCGCACAGGCCCTGCCTGTGGTGTGCGGCCGGATGCTGGCCACCACGGTGTTCGACGAAGACGGGCACCCGACCCAGGGGCGGCACGTGAACGTGGTGCGGCTCTCCGTGCCCGCACTAAGCGGCGGGGTGCTGCAGGACATGGATCCCAACCGCCAGACGAACCACACGGTGCTGGCCGTCCGCCGAGGCGATACGTTCTTGACCGACACCGACGACGAGGCATTCGCGCTGGAGGAGGGGGACGAGGTGATCGTGGCCGGCACCGACGAGGGCATCCAGCAGTTTCGGGATCGGCTGACGGAGGTGTCCGAATCGTCGTGAGTGACAATCCGAGCAGCCGCCCGCGGCCGCGCTCAGGCAGTCAACCAGAGCGTCTTGCCGAATCAATCTGCATCGGGGCGGTCGTTCTCGCCGGGCCATCCCTCGCGGCGCAGTCGCGCCCACGCCGCGGCGATCTGTTGGGACGAGAAGCGGGTGGCCTTGCGTCGGCTCCAATCCTGCACGGCCCGCACGGCCGCCTCGGGCCGGCGGCGGGCCTGCGGGTCGTGCCGGACAGTCCAGCCCACTATGGCGAGCAGTTCGAGGCCATTGGGGGTGTCGATGTCCGCAATCAGTCGCTGCACGCGCCGCCGCCGCGCCGCCGCACCTGGTGCTTTCTGAACCGTCCGGTCCGCCGCCGCCACGGCGTCGGGACGGAGGCGAAGGGGCGCATCCTGGTGTTCGGGATCAACCCCCTCGATGAAGTGCCCGTCGATGTGCCGGAGCACGGCGGTAAGGGCGGGGGCACGGAGGCCGTACTGGCCGGGCTCAAACTGGAGGTGCAGGGCTTCGCCGGTGCCCTGAAGCAGGTAGGCGAGGTTGTGCGCGGCGTGGGGCGAGAGGGTGTCGTCCGGAGAGGCGTACGCGTACAGAGTCGTGAGCAAAAGCGCCCGGCCCCGCGTCATCTCAGGAGCGGCTGCTCCTGATTCATCGGCCGTCCCGATGTCTACCGAGCGGGGAGCATAGACGAGGATCCGCACGTCGTCGAGCGTCCCGAGCGAATTGGTCAGGAGCGGGCGCACCGTAGGCCAGTCGAGCCCACCCCCGCCGCAGCCCAGGGCCGGCACCGCGAGCGACGGGATGGTGCGGCCCTGCACCTCATCGACCACCGCCGCCATGCCCGCCCGGATGTGCGCGGGCCGCGACGCATCGCGCCAGTGGTCCTTGGTCGCGACGTTCAGAATGTACCGCGGCCGCTGGGCGTCGCCGAAGAGGCCGCCCCGGTCGTGCACCAGTACGTCGCCGGGTGCCAGGGCGTCGGCGTCGCAGGCCGACTCGTACAGGTCAAAATTCTCGGGGAACCGGGTCTTGAACTGGCGGCACAACCCCCGTTTCATCAGTCCGGCGCAATGGACCGGGTTCACGAGGGCCGCCACGTCGGCCTCGAACAGATTGCCTCGGACCACCTCTATCATATCTGCGATGTTCTTCTGTGACACGATACAGGCCAGGTCCCCTCCAAAAATTGCCAATCTCTATGGCGTGGGCCACACCCGCCGTGCGGTCATGCTCCCTTTGTGGCGCCTGCGTTCTGGGGGAAATAAATTTGAAGGATTTCAACGAATACAGGGCTTTGACCTCTGTATTGTTCTTGTGTTGTTCTGCGCGGGAGCGGACATCTTCACGCCCGCGATTCCCGCGTCGCTCATCCTTGTTCCCATCCCGTCGTCCCCATAAGTTGAGAATCCTCGGCTCCGCTCCAGTCTCTCTCAGTCCCATGGATCTCCACACCCGACGCGTCTGGATCACCGGTGCCTCCTCCGGCATCGGCGAAGCCCTTGCCTACGAGTGCAGCCGCCGGGGCGCCCGGC
>CAZMDV010000291.1:0-3884 GCA_964564875.1 uncultured Salinivenus sp. | reverse complement strand
TGGTCCAGGGCCGCAAGGCCGTCGAGGGCCGCGGTGGTGTCGTCGGCCAGGAGGTGCTCCTCGGCCTGCTCCGTGTCCTGATGAGCTGGTCCTTCTTCGCCGGCCCCCCACATGCTAAGATCGGCCTGGTTGCCCCAGAGGGCCGCCCGGAACAGTCGAGAGAGCCTCGACCGCCCGTCCTCCTCCCGATCGAGGAACGCTGTGCGGGCCTGCGCCAGCGCCCGGATTCCGTCCGCGGCCTGGGCGAGGCCCGTTTCCTTCTGGTACGTGAAGGGGTCCCGCCGCCAGCCCGGGCCGGGGCGGAAGTAGCCCGTGGCCGCCAGGAGCCGGCGGTAGAAGTAGGTTTCGCCGAAGAACCAGGGGGCCTCCAGCCAGCCCTGTCCCTGGTATGGGCGCACCCAGTCTGCCCAGAGCGCCGCGTCGGGGGCGCCCGGCTCGTCGAGCGGACGGATGGTCCCCTCAGGAAGGTCGTCGCGGAGGGCCTGGATTCGCGCGTTGATTGCGTCCGGAAAGTCATTCTCCACGATGACCCGCCCCGCAATGCGGGGCCAGCGCTCGGCGATGGTTCGATGGGGGAAGGTGCCCGGCTCGGTGCCCCGGAGCGGAGGAGGAAGATCCGAACGAGAGGCTTTTCGATTCACGGAGAAAGAACTATCACGAAGACAAACACCAACACGTGGCCAACGGCAACGCGCGGCGAACCGTTCAGTGGCACGCCGGTGCAGTGCGTTGAGGACCAAGAACCAGCAGGACGGAATGCTGACGGGGCCCGTCCTGAGACCGCTTCGACCCGGCACGGGGATGGGGCGGTCACGACGGGTCTGGCGCCGATGTCCCCTTCAAACCTGCAGAGAGGGGAAGCGTCCCGTCCCCGTAGCAGGGAAAATGTTTTGAACCCATCTGATCAGCAGCGGTTTGGGGCAGACCCGCGTGTCTATTCGGCACTTTGCGTTCCATGTCCTCCGGATCCTCTCCGTCTCCATCCCCCCCGTCCGAGTCCTCGGAGCCGGTCTCCGCTCCGGACGCGCCCCCCCAGTCCGTCCACGACTCGACCTCGGGCGAGACGTCGGCCGGCTCAGACTGGCTGCGGGGGACAGCCTTCGAAGCGGTGCTCATCGCGGGCGGCGTCGTGCTTTTCCTGGTGATGCTGTACGAGATGCACACGCCCTCTCAGGAGGAGGTCTTCCTGACGCCGCCCTTGGTCGGGCTGGCGGGAGTCATACTGCTCTGGCCCCTGCGACACCACAAAGCCGTTCGGGCGCTCCTGCTCTCCGGGGGCGTGCTCCTGTTGCTCTGGACGCTGGACAAAGTCACCCGTGTTCTCGTTCCTTTCGGCATCGTCTATCTGCTGGCCTACCTGCTAAATCCGCTCGTCGAGGACCTCGAGCGGCGCTATCGGGTGCCCCGGTGGCTTCCCTCTCTCGTCATTACGGGCCTCGTCGTGGGTGCCTTCATTCTGTTTGCGCTCATCCTTGCACCGAACATTGCCAATCAGGCGCAGGCGCTCGCCGATCGTGTGGTGGGCACGGTAAAACACCTGCGCACCTGGCTGGAGGCGTCGACAATGCTGGATACGCTCGAAGGCGCCGGCCTACTCAACAAGCAGGAGGCCATCACTCAGATTCAAGCCCTGGTGAAAAACCAAGCCGGCCGACTGCCCGGCGCAATCGAAGACCTTGCGTCCTCCCTCGGGTCATTCCTGGGGATCATCACGCTTCTCGCCTTCGTGCCTGTCATTCTTTTCTACACGCTGAAGGACTACCCGACCGTCCAGCGGGCCCTGGTGAATCTCTTCCCCACCGCAGGAGGGCGACGCGACTATCTCGTGGAGGCCGGAAGCATCGTCGGCCGGTATTTCCGTGGGCAACTCCTCATCAGCACCATCGCAGCGTTCAACGTGTCGGTGCTCTTGTTTCTGTTCGACATCCCATTCTGGCTCCTCATCGGGCTGCTGGCGGGCCTCTTAAACCTCATCCCCCAGATCGGAGCCCTCATCACCATGGTGATCGGGGCCCTAGTGGCCCTGATTCTTGGGAGCTGGGCGAAGGCCATCATCGTGATTGCGGTCTTGCTCGGCGAAAGCCTGCTCGAACAGAGTGTACTGACGCCCAACATTCTGAGTTACCAGGTTGGCCTCCATCCGCTCCTCGTGCTGTTTTCGCTGCTGGTGTTCGGCACCCTCCTCGGCATTTTTGGGCTCATAATCGCCGTCCCCCTCACCGCGATCCTTGTCACGGGATACCGAGCCTACCGGGAGGAACTTACGCTCGACCTCAGCGAGTATGGCGCGCCCTGAAACATTGCCCTCCCCGGACTGTGAAGCCGTTAGCCTCCGCTCCTGCCCGACCGAAGCGGGCTCGTGGTCGTCCAACAATGAAACGCCGTCGAACGGCGCTTGCTGAGCGCGGCCGTCGGTCGTGTCCGTTTCTCTCCCCACCGCAGCCCTGTCATCACCGTGACGCACGCCTTTGAGTCTCCCCGTTCGTATCACCCCAGCTACTCGGTGCTCGGCCGGGCGGTCCGGGCCTGGGTTGGCGACCGTCTGCGCGGCGAGGCACTCTACCTCGTGGCCCTGACGGGCCTGACTCTCGTCTTGCTCATGAGCCACTACCTGGGATGGGCCCTCCTGAAGTCGACGCTCCTCGCAAACCCGTCGTGGCAGGCAGTGTTTTGGGGCGGACAAGTGGGGTCGGTCCTCGTGCTAATCGGGATTGGTCTTGTAGGCTTCCGCCCGGCGGTTCGCGTGGAATGCCACTCGGACAGGGTGGAGCTCACCCAGGGTGATCGCTCCTGCACCCTTTCCCACTCGTCCATTCGAGAACTTGCTTCCATCTCCGCCCGCCGCTACCACCGCCACTACCGCCGCTACGCCGCCACGCAGGTCTTCGCCAGCGACTTCCCGGACGAGGTGCTCCTCCTTCGCACCGAGGACGGTCCCGTAATCGTCGCGCTGTCGGACCCGGAGGCCCAGGCCGCGCTGTTCGATCGCCTAGAGGCCCTCCGCTCTCCGTCTCCAACGCCCGTGGCGCAGGCCCGAACGTAGTGCCAATGCGGAACTACGCAAGGCGGGAGCGCTTGTTGAGGTACTCCATGAGGGCCGTGCCGTAAGCCTCGTTCGTGTCGAGCTCGGCGAAGTCGATGTCGTGCTCCAGGCAGCTGCGTCGGAACGTTTCGGTGAAGTGCTCGACGGCTTCTGTGTAGTGGTCGCGGAGCTGAGCGGGCTGAAGCGACACCTCCTCCCCGGTTTCCACATCCCGAAAGAGCATGGGACGATCCGGAAAGCGAAACTGTCGTTCGGTATTTCCCTCCAGGATATGGAAGACGATCACCTCGTGCCCGCGGTGGCGCAGGTGGCGCAGGGCCCGAAGGAGGTCGTCGTGGGCGGCGATGTTTTCGAACAGGTCCGTAATGACGACGAGGAGGGAGCGGCGCTGCACCCGTTGGGCAACCTCTTCGAGGGCGGCCGCGGCGCTCGTGCGCTGCTCCTCAGCGTCCTGCCGGTGAATTTGTTCGAGCGCCACGAGCAACTGGCGCAGGTACCCCTGGGTCGCCTTCGGCGGGCGAAAGGTGTGCACCGACTCGTCAAACCCGATGAGGCCCGTCGCGTCCCGCTGCATGAGCATGAGGTTGTGGAGGGCGGCGGCGAGGTAGGAGCCGTAGTCGAGTTTCGAGACGGGCCCCTCCCCTTCGTAGCGCATCGAGGATGACGTGTCGAGGACGACGTAGTGCCGGAGGTTCGTCTCCTCTTCGTACTGCTTGACGTAGTAGCGGTCCGTCTTCGCGTAGACCTTCCAGTCTACGTGGCGGAGTTCGTCGCCCGGATTGTAGGGCCGGTGCTCGGCGAACTCCACCGAGAAGCCATGATAGGGACTCCGGTGCAGGCC
>CAZMDV010000290.1:0-3886 GCA_964564875.1 uncultured Salinivenus sp. | reverse complement strand
AGCATCGTTCTGGCCGAGTCTCGACCCAGAAGATCCGGCCCCGTGGAAGGTGCAGGGCCACGCTGGCGCTGACCCCCACGGCATCCGTCCCTGGCCATCATCGTTCTGTTCCATCAAAGCCATAGGTCCCATGTCATCCGTTGCAAAGTCCATCGAACTCCTTGCCGAAGGCGACACGCTGGAGGACGCCACCGAAGCCGCCGTCGAGGAGGCTTCGGAAACGATCGCCAACATCCAAAACGTCTACGTTGACAACTACCGTGCCGTCGTAGAGGACGGCAGAATCGAGGCCTACCGGGTCCACGCCAAGATCACCTTTGTCCTCGAGGGCGAGGGGGTCGGATAGAGGCCCAAAATCCTGTGTCCTCATCTGTCAGCGCAGGGCACGGGACAGCAGCGCCCACTCTCGGGTCCTCCCCCGATCGTGGGAGAGACTCACCGACGATTTCAGAGGAGGGGACCGTGGCCCCGACGACCGACGTGGAAGCTCCAGATGCCAGGCCCGCTGATCCTACTGTCGGGTTGACGAGGGGAACCGTGTGGCGTCCAGAGACAGCCTCCGATGTCGACTTGGAGGGTGTTCTCCGGCGCTGGGCGGCCAGAGGATGGCGGGTTTGGCGCTGCCAGCCGCGCGGGCTGGAGGGACCGCTGTACGGGGCTCCCCTCGTGCTGGTGCGTGAGGCTCCCCTTGAATGCGCGCGCTGACCCCCGATTCATCGGCATGGCGGCCGCGGGGAGGGCCCGCCGCGGACGTACAGACCCTCGACCGATGCATTTCCTCTGTCTTCCCTCCACCCAATGACCGACGCCGACGCGACGCCCCCGCCCGCCCCCAATCTCGACATCGCCGAGTACTTCCGCGAGGCCGCCGGCCTGCTGGAGGCCCAGGACGCCAGCCCCTTCCGGGTTCGGGCCTACCGGCAGGGCGCCTCGACCCTGACGCAGGTCGACCGGTCTGTGGAGGAGATCTACGAGCGGGAGGGCCGCGAGGGCCTGGAAGATCTTCCAAACATTGGCACGTCCCTCACAAACGCCATCACGGAGATGCTGGAGACGGGCCGGTGGCGCTTCCTGGAGCGACTGGCGGGCAGGGTCACGCCCGAGTCGATCTTCCGGCAGGTGGCCGGCATTGGGCCCGAGCTCGCCGAGCGCATCCACGACCAGCTCGACATCGACACGCTGGAGGAACTGGAGCAGGCAGCCCACGACGGGCGCCTTGCGGAGGTGGAGGGCTTCGGCGAGCGGCGTCTCCAAACGGTACAGGAATCGCTGGAGGCCAAACTGCGCCGACGACGGTCCGGAGACGCGGAAGTCCCCGTGGCGGAACTGCTCGACGTGGACCGTGAGTATCGTCGAAAGGCGGCGCGCGACGAACTGCGACGCATCGCCCCGCGCCGCTTCAACCCGGAGGGCGAGGCGTGGCTGCCCATCCTCCACGCCGAGCGCAACGGGCGTCACTACACGGCCCTCTACTCGAATACAGCCCGGGCCCACGAGCTTGAGAAGACTGATGACTGGGTCGTCCTCTACCTGGAGGACGATCAGCAGGCGCAGTGGACCGTGGTCACCGAAACGTCGGGCCCGCTTGAGGGGAAGCGCGTGGTCCGGGGCCGGGAGGCGGAGTGCCAGCGGTACTACGAGCGGTGAGATGTCGGCAGACGGGCGGACCGCGGACCGCAGTGATCCAGTTCTCATGGACGGCGGTCTGGGGCCTGAGCCCCGCGAAGGTCATCCCGTGTGGCCGTCCGCCGACCGCGGTCGCTTCACTGCGACACCGTGCGGGCCGTAGGGCAGCACACCCGGCCGTCTTCACGTCTCAGCCGACACGCTCTTACGGAGCCGATCGAGAAAGGGGCGTTGGCCCTCGACGATCTTGATCGCCGCTTCGTCCAGCCCAAAGTACGCGGCCCGGTCCAGCTCCGGAAAACGCTGCGTGGTCCCCGAGTTGGGTGGCCACTCCATCTCGAAGGAGTTGCTCTCCAGCGCGTCCGGATCGACCTCCTGCTCCACGGCCCAGGCCGCCACCGTCTTGCTGCTTGACTGCCGGACGGTGCCCAGATCGACGTATGCCTTCCGGTCCGACGGCGGCGGGAAGCCGGTTTCCTCCTCGAACTCGCGCCGCGCGGCGTCGAACGGGTCCTCGTCGCCTTCGATCAGGCCCTTCGGGATGGTCCAGGCGTCCTCGTCCTGGTTCTGCCAGTATGGCCCGCCGAAGTGGCCAAGGAAAACGTCGAGTGTCGAGGTGCGGCGGTAAAGAAGGAGGCCGGCGCTGCGCTCCATGCCGAAACAGCATCGTTGATCGAGTCGAGTGTAGGTCCCCGAACCGCCGCTTGCCCCGTGTCCGTCGAGCGGCCAAACCCGCCTGCTTCGGGCCCTGATGCAGCTTCAAGCAGTCTCTCCGGGGTAGAGCCGTTCCGAGCGGAGCCGAGGAATCTCCCCAAATGAGGCAGAAACGCTAAATCCGGAAAGATTCTTCGGTCACTAGCGCTCCCTCAGAATGACGAGTCCTTCGCGACCCCAGAAGGACCTCTTGAATGTGCACTGGGTACTGACTGGCGAGCGCAGGGCGGACTCGGGCGTTTGCCTGAAAGCCCCAGCCCCGCGTCTTGTTTGGCCGGCGCTGGGGACGTAGCACCTCTGCCATCCAGTTCCTATCTTCCCGGGCCCCGGCGAGTTGTTGGGGAGACCAGCTCCCGTCCGACAGAGCTCTGCACGTGCGAGCCCTCATCCGTCCCGCCCCCATGAATCGAATTGCCCTGCTGGCCCACGACAAGTTTCCGGACCACGATCAGGCCAAGACGGCCCTGGGCCTGATTCGCTACGGGGACTACGACGTGCGGGCGGTGATCGACCGGTCCAACGCCGGACAGCGGGTCCCCGACGTGTTGCCCGACGGGCCGGACGCGCCCATCGTCGCCCGGATGGCGGAGGTCGAGGCGGAGGTCGACGCCCTCGCCCTCGGGGTCGCCAACGTGGGGGGACGACTCGATGAGGACTGGCGCCCGGACATTCGCGCGGCGCTGCGGCGGGGCTGCACGGTGATGGCCGGATTGCACGATTTCTTGCAGGAGGACGACGAGTTTGCCGCGCTCGCCGAGGCCCACGACGCGACGATCTGGGATGTCCGTAGGCCGCCCGACGACCTGCGCGTGAGCCGGGGCGTCGCCGACGAGGTGGCGGCCACCGTGGTGCTGGCGGTGGGCACCGACTGTGCGGTGGGCAAGAAGACCGCCGCCCTCGAACTGACGAACGCTGCGCGGGAACGAGGGCTCGACGCTGCGTTCGTCCCGACCGGGCAGACGGGCATTATGATTGCGGGCTGGGGACTTCCGGTCGACGCCGTGCCGAGCGACTTTACGGCCGGGGCGGTGGAGCAGATGATTCTGGAGAAGGGCGACGAGCACGACTGGCTCTTCGTGGAGGGGCAGGGGACCATCGCGCATCCCGGCTACTCTGGGGTTGCGTGCGGCATCCTACACGGCGCCATGCCCGATGCCCTCGTGCTCTGCCACACCGCCGGACGCACCCACATCCACGGCTTCGACGCGTTTGCCCTGCCGCCGCTCCGCGACTACGTCCACCTCCACGAGGACCTCGCCCATCCCGTCAGGCCGACCCGGGTCGCCGCCGGGGCGCTGAACACGCAGGCCCTGGACGATGACGCCGCCCGGGCCGCCGTCGAGCAGTACGCGACCACCATCGGTCTGCCCGCCGCCGACCCCGTCCGCTTCGGGACGGATCCCCTTCTCGATGCCCTCACAAGTATCCCCTAGCGCATGCTGGCAACCGATTTTGAGCGCGTGTCCCTCCGGACCGAGCATCCCTTTACAATCGCCCGGGAGACGATCCACGAGACCGAGAACGTGATCGTCCGGATCGAGGACGA
>CAZMDV010000289.1:0-3903 GCA_964564875.1 uncultured Salinivenus sp. | reverse complement strand
TGTCCAGGGTCAGAAACTGGTTGTAGCGGCCGTAGGCGGCCTGGAGCTGTACCGACGAAGTGAGGGTGTGCTTGACCGAGAGGCGCGGGGCGAACCGCACGTAGTTCCCCTCCGAGAAGTACGTCGCCCGCAGGCCGCCCCGGATCGTCCAGTCGGGGGAGGGTGTGTACGTGTCCTTCACGTACAGGCCGGCCTGCACGCCCTGAAGCTCCTGCTTGAAGGTTTCGTCTTCGTCGAAAGTATCGCGCAGTCGGAAGGCGAGGCGGGAGACGTCCAGGCCGGATTCAATGGTGTGCTGGTTGCCCGGCACGTATTCGAGATCGGCCTTCATCGAGAGGTCGCTCACCTTATTCGTCCGCGTGAAGGGCGTACCGCCGAGCTCGAATACGGGCGTGCTCTCGTAGCGCGATCCCGCAACGAGAAGGGTCGTGAAGAGCCGGTCGGAGAAGAGGTGCGTCCACTCGGCGCTGAGTGTGCGGTTGCCGTAGTCGACGTCGAACTCCTGCCCACTCCCAGGCGTGATGAAAAGTTGGTCCTGGCCCCCGTACACGGCCAGCGAGAGGATGTCGCTGGGGCCCGCATTGTAGTTTACCTTCGCGTTCACGTCGTAAAAGTAGAAGGTCTCGGGCAGGCCGTCCACGTCGTCCAGCGCTGCGAGCACCGGTTCGAGGGTCGACCGGCGCACGGCCACCATGTAGGAGCCCGCCGGATTGCCGTCCGCCCCCGTGCCGTACGGCCCTTCGATGTAGCCCCGGGACGCGAGGGTGCCAATGGTGAGGCCCCCTCCGACGTCGCGCCGGTTGCCGTCCTTGTTGTAGATGTCGACCACGCTCCCGAGCCGTCCCCCGTACTCGGCGGGGTAGGTGCCCTTGTACAGCTGCACGTCCTTAATGGCGTCGGGGTTGAACGTGGAGAAGAAGCCGAAGAAGTGCGTCGGGTTGTAGACGGTCGTACGGTCGAGCTGGATGAGGGTCTGGGCCGGGCCCCCGCCCCGGATGTAGAGATTGCTGGAGTAGTCCGACGCCGTGGTAACGCCGGGAAGCAGGGCCAGGGAGCGGAAGACGTCGGGGGTGAGGACGGAGGGCAGCTCCGTGATGGAGGCGGTCGAGATCTTGTCCACCCCGATTCGCTGCTCCTCGTCCTGCTGGCCCGTAACCACGACCTCGTCCGTCTCCAGGTCGGTCGGGGGAAGCTCTGCGTCGAGGCGTTTTGTCTCGCCGGCCGCCAGCGTAACTGTCTCCGTGCGCGACTGGTATCCGAGATAGGAAAACACGACGGTGTAGGTGCCGGGGGGCAGGTCCTGGATCGTGTAATACCCCGCGTTGTTGGTGGCGGCGCCCCGGGTCGTCCCCTCGATCACGACGTTGGCCTGGAGCAGGGTCTCCCCAGTTTCGGCGTCCCGCACGTACCCGTTCAGGGCGGCATTCTCCTGGGCCGCGACGGGCGGGCCTGCAAGGAGCAGGAGGACGGCACATAGGCCCGTAAGAAAGGAAATGCGGCGACAGTGCGGCATGAAATCGGTGGGGCGAACGAGATTCGAGAGACGTCAGCAAGACCCGGGGCGAGGCGTCTGTCTTCGGCGTTCCCAACAGGAGGAACGGACGTGTGATGCTCGACTTTCGACGAATCGCCTGTGTAGAGCGACAGCCGACGGAAAGGGCCAGTCCGGCGGTTGGGATCGAAGAGAGACCCGGCTCGTACGGTCGCGTGCATGGCTGAGAACGAGCCGTGGTCGCGCCGTTTTCCGATCCGGAATCTCCACCGCGATGCGCCGCCGCTGGGTCTTCTCGTTGCTCATCGTTTCCATCTCGCTCGTCGTCTCTCCGGGCCGTGCTCAGGTCGACGCCGAACCGATGGGAGACGAGCACACCGCGGCCCCGCAGGCGGCCCAGGAGGCCGCTCGGGGCTGGCTCCGGCACGTCGACTCCGGGGCGTGGGCCACGGCCTGGGACGAGATGGCGCCCGGGCTCCGCGACACCGTGCCGCAGGGGCAATGGCGGCGGCGTGGCGGTCGGGCCCGGGATGCGCTCGGCACCACTCGCTCGCGCCAGCTCGCCCGGGCCGAGTACCGCGACACACTTCGCCAGAACCCTGGCGCCGGTCCCGCCGTCGTTCTGCAGTACCACGCCACGTTCGGGACGGACCTCTACGTGGAGACCGTTCTTGCCCTGCGGACGGACGAGGCCTGGCGGGTTGCCGGGTACGAGATTGCTCCGGTGGCGGGCCGGTCGAACTAGCACGTCCAACCGTGCGTCCCAGTCGGACGTCCGGAGGAGGCCCCCACAAAGTACGAACGGGGCTGCCGCCTGTTGGCGGCTGCCCCGTCACGGCGATTGGCGAATGGTCAGGGACCGGACCCCTAAGCCTCCTTGCCGGCCAGCGGGTGGCCCGCCTGTCGCCATCCCGCGTAACCCTCCTCAAAGTCGAGCACATTCGTGTAGCCCATCTCTTCGAGCTTCTGGGCCGCCGTTGGGGAGGCGTCACAGTCGGCGTTGGCACAGTACACCACGATCTGCTCGTCTTCGTTCGGCACGAGCGTCTCCACCCGGTCGATGTCGTCGGTCGGGACGTTGATGGAGCCGGGAATGTGCTTGGCCTCGTGGGCCTCCCGCGGCAGCGTGTTGATGACGACGGGGGGATGCTCGCCTTCGAGCGCCTCCTTGAGGTCGTCGGCAGAGATTGTCGTTAGCGTCTCCGGCATGGCAACGATACAGGTTGGTACACAGTTCGCGACGAGTGCTCGTCCGGGAATACTCGCAGTATACAACAGCGCGGCCCGGGACGAGATTCTCTGTAGAGGAGGGCTCTTGAGGCGTTACACGACTTCAAGGATTTGCTGGACGCCGTGAAGGATCCGCCGGCGGGGGCGCTCGTTGGGCGCCGTCAGATATTTGTCGCACTCATTTCAACGTCCCACTGTGAGGGGTTCTCTTTCTGTCGCACTGTGCGTCTTGCTTGCTGGGCTCGTCGGGCCCGTGCGGGCGCAGGACACCTCCGACGTGGCATTTCGGGTCCGGATGCCCGACAGCGTCGTCGTGACGGCGTCCCGCGGGGCGGCCCCTGCGCGAACGACGGGCCGCCGCGTGACCGTCTACACGCAGGAGGACGTCCAGGCGCTCGCGGTGAACAGCATGGACCAGCTGCTTGACGTGGTGGCGGGGCTCGACGTGCAGAGCCGGGGCGGCTTTGGCGTGCAGGGCGACCTGAAGCTGCGCGGCTCTACGTTCAACGGCGTGCTCCTCCTGCTCGACGGTGCCCGCATCAACGACCCGTACACGGGCCATTTCCTGATGGACCTGCCGGTGCCGCTCTCAGCGATTGCCCGCGTGGAGGTGCTGCGCGGGCCGGCCACGGCCCTCTACGGCCCGGACGCCCTCGGCGGCGTGGTGCACCTCATCACGAAGACGGGACTGCGGCAGGAGCCAGGAGCGGACACGGGGCTTGCTGCGCGGGTGGAGGGCCGGTACGGCACCGACGCGCGCCACGATGTGGGAGGGCGCGTGCGGCATGACGGGGCGAACACGACCCTCAGCACGGCGGCCTCGGTGCAGGGCAGCGACGGCCAGACCGTACGGGCCCCGGACCCGGACGGCCCCGACGAACTGGCAAACAGTGTCCAGACCGACTTCGGGCGTCGGGTGGCAACCGCTGCGGGGGCCCACGACCTCGGGACCGCCACCCTCTACGTCCGCGCTGGCGTCGACGACCGCGCGTTTGGGGCCTACCACTTCTACACGGATTTTGCGTCCGACCGGGCCCGCGAGGCGACCTCCACCGTCTGGGTACAGGGCCGGGTGGCGGGCGCCGCGACCGCGGACAGCCCGTGGCGGGTGCAGGTCTTCGGAAAGCAGCACCGCGACCGGTACACGTACAACTCTACCCTGCCCTCTAACCGCCACGTTA
>CAZMDV010000288.1:0-3916 GCA_964564875.1 uncultured Salinivenus sp. | reverse complement strand
AGGTCGACCGGTTCCCGGTCCAGGTCGTACGTGCCGGCCTCCAGGCGGGAGAGATGAAGGACCGAATCGAGCGTTTTGTGGAGGCGGGTGCCGCTCTGGTACACCTTTTCCGCAAAGACGCGGGCACGGCCCTCCAGTTGCTCCTCCAGAATTTCGGCGAAGCCGGTAATCGACGTGAGGGGCGTGCGAATCTCGTGGCTCATGTTGGCGAGCATTGCGGACTTGAGTTGGGCCGCTTCCTCAGCCTCTTCTTTCGCCGTCTGCAGTTCGTCTTCGTGCTCGATGCGTTCGAGGACCAGGGCCGCGTAGCCCCCCAGCACTTCGAGCAGGCGCAGGTCAAACGCCCCGAAGCCTGCTCCCTGAGCCTCCCCCACGGCAATCACGCCGTACTTGCCGATGGGCACGCCCGCGACCGTCTGGAGATCGCCGTAGTCGAGGTTGTTGTCCAGCGCCTCGGGGTGGACCACCGCCGCTTCGCCTGTCCGAAGGGTCCGGGCCGAGACGCTGTCCCCGTCCAGGGGCTGTGAGATCGGGTTTGGCACCTGAACCCGTTCGTCCTTCGTCGTCTTCTCGGGCACGATGCATTCGTCCTCCACGAAAGCGGTGTTGTTCAGGGGATAGTCGAAGACGTCCCGGAGCACCGCGTGGATGTGGTCGGACACCGCCTCGGGACTGTCGGCGGCGAGGAGATTTCGCGTCGTCGAATACAGAATTTCGATCTTGCGACGTTGCTCCTGCAGGCGCTGTTCGCGCCGCCGCTGGTCCGTGACGTCTCGGGTCGAGCCGACCAGGTACTCCACGTCGCCGTCAACGACCACAGGGGCGACGTGGGTTTCCCAGTAGGTCGTCTCGCCCTGGATCGGGAGCTCGTGGGCCGTTGAGACCTGCTCTCGTTGCCGGACGCACTCATGGTAGGCCTTCTCAAGGGGGCGACCGTGCTGCGGACCAAAGACCTCGGTCGGGCTCTTGCCCGCGAGTTCTTCCATCGTGAACCCGGAGGCGTCCAAAAGGGACGGATTCGCGCGCCGAACGGTGAAGTCCTCTCCCTGTACAGCGCAGATAAAGAGTCCGTCCTGGGCATTTTCGAAGAGCGCTTCGGCCTGTTCGAGCTCTCGCTCACGGCGTCGTCGATCGGTCACGTCCCGGACGATGCCGTCGAGGTACCGTTCGCCCTGCCGTTCGATTTGCGTGATGGACGTCTCCACCCACCGCGTGTCTCCTTCCAGCGTTTCGACACGCAGAAGCCGATCTTCGACGGAGCCCTCCTGCTCGAGAGTCTCCAGGAGTTGCTTCCGGTCGGCAGGATCAGCATATAACTCCCCGGCGTTGATCCCGATCAGTGCCTCTGTAGAGTCGGCCCCGTAGAGTGTCGCCAAGGCCGGATTGGCACTGATGATTTCGCCATCCTCGGTGGTCCGGAATACCCCTACCGGAAGGTTTTCGACCAGTCGTTCGTACCGCTCCAGGTCCTGCTCTCGCTGCTTAAGCTCGGTGACGTCCCGCTGAACAGAGACCCAGTGCTCGGGCGCCCCCTCCTCGTCCTCGACGGGGGCGAGGCTCCATTGCAGCGTGTACGGCGTCCCATCCTTTTGGTAGTTGAGCGTTTCTCCCGACCAGGGCTCGCCAGCCTCCAGGGCGCCCCGGATGGCGTCGAGCACGTCGCGGTCGGTCTCCGGTCCCTGCAGGAGACGAGGCGTCTCGCCGATGAGCTCCTCCCGGGCATAGCCCGTCATCTGCTCGAAGGCTTCGTTGACGTACTCGATCCGCGGGCCCGGCGGATCGATGGGGTCGGCCTCCGTGATGACGACGGCCTCGGACGACTGCTCGACCGCCTCGGACAGGAGCCGGAGCCGCTCGGCGTCGCGATGACGTTCGATGGCCAGGGCCGCCAGGGACTGCACATTCTCGATCAGGGCCCAGTCGGCATCGGTTGGGGCGCCCGGGTCCTCGTAGTACATGGCGAAGGTGCCCAGAATTTGATCCTCCGAGCCCCGGATGGGCACCGACCAGCAGGCCCGCAGGCCGTGTTCGGCGGCTAGGGTGCGATAGTCGGCCCACCGCGGATCGGTCTGAAGGTTTTCGGCGATCACTGGCGCGCCGTCGTGGATCGCGGTGCCGCAGGAGCCAACCCGTGGACCAATCTCCAGTCCGTCGATCGCTTCGTTGTAGGCGTCGGGCAGGCTCGGCCCCGCCCCGTGACGGAGACAGTTCCCGGACTCGTCGTACAGCAGAACGGAGCCCAGCATGCCGGGGCGAAGGGCCTCGATTCTGCGTACCAGCTGACGCAGGATCTCTTGGAGCGACGCGCCGTCGAGCACCTGTTTGAGAATTTCACCCTGCAGCTGGGCCCATTCCTCCGAGCGCTTCCGGGGGGAGATGTCCAGGAGCACGCCATTGAAATGAACCTCGTCCCCGTACCGGTGAGGCTCGGCCGCGTCCAGGAGCCAGATTCGTTCCCCCTCCGGCGTCTCGAACGGAAACTCCAGGTGCCACCCCTGTTCGCTCTCAATGGCCTCGTCGAACGCCGCTTCGACCCGTTCACGATCGGAAACGGGGATGCAGTCCAGGAATCGCTCCAGGAAGTCCGGGCTCTCGATGGAAAGGCCGAGAAGGTCTTCAGCCCGTTCCCCAACGATCTGAGAGTCCAGGATTCCACTCGGCCCCACGACCATCTTGTACGCGGCTCCCGGCAGGCTCTCGGACACGCCGTGGTGGCGGGCCTCCTGCGCCTCTTGCTTTTCCTTGGCCGTCCGGCGCCGTTCCAGCTCCCCGACGACCATGTCGGCAAGGTCTTCGAGCCGTTGGACCTGTTCCTGTGTCGGAGACCGCGGTTTGGTATCCAGCACGCAGAGCGTTCCGATTCGCGCCCCGTCAGGCACCGTGAGGGGCACCCCGGCGTAGAATCGAATTCCAGGCGTCCTGGCGACCTGCGGAAACGCCGCGAAGCGCTCGTCTTCGGTCGCGTCCTCGACGACCATGGGGTCCTCCGACCGGAGGGCATGGGCGCAGAAACTCGTCTCCAGGGCTCGTTCCTTTACGTCGCCTCCCACCTGGGCCTTCGTCCACTCGCGGGTGTCGTCCAGGAAGTTGATCTTAGCGATCGGGGCCTCAAAAAGAGTGGAGGCCACCCGAACGATCCGATCGAAGGCGTCCTCCGGCGCGGTGTCCAGGATGTCGTAGCGGCGAAGGGTGTCGAGGCGGGCGGTGGCGTCGGCGGGCGGCTCGGCGGTCATGGCGAATCGGGACGTGAGCAACGAAATATGCGCCCCCCACTTGGGTCGTCTCAATCATCGGGCTTCCTCAGGGACGTTCAGGGCCCACTTTGCACTGGGCCTCCCCCCCATCGATCGGAGTCGTCGCAAGGAGCGCGAAAAGGAAAGCTTTTTTCTTCTGTTAGGGAAGAAATTTCACGCAAGATGAATACCAGATGGTCCATTTCGGGGTCAAGGGACCCGACGCAGGACTGCGGAGGGATGGGGCAATGGGGATGATCTTCTTACCCTGCAAGCAGCCCCGCCACGACGAACGCGACGGCCGCCAGGCCCGCCTGCGTGAGCGCGTAGGGCATTTGCGTATTCACGTGGTCGACGTGGTCGCACGCGGAGGCCATCGACGAGATGATGGTCGTGTCGGAGAGGGGGGAGGTGTGGTCGCCGAAGATGCCGCCCGACAGCACCGCCCCTAGCATCAGCGACGAGGGGAGCGCGATCTCCACGGCCAGCGGCATCACCACGGGGATGAGGATGGCAAAGGCGGTCCACGACGAGCCCAGCGTGAACGAGACGAAACTCGTCACCGCGAAGACGAGCACCGGCATCCACCAGGCCGGGCCCTGATCGCCGACGAGCTGCACCACGTACTCGCCCATCTCCAGCGCCTGCGAGACTTGGCCAAGGGCAAAGGCGAGGACGAGGAG
>CAZMDV010000287.1:0-3918 GCA_964564875.1 uncultured Salinivenus sp. | reverse complement strand
GAGCCCCGACACCTCATCCTGAAAGAATGCATGCGGCTTCTGGATCAAGATGCCGGCGCCATCGCCCGTGTTGGGTTCGGCTCCCCGTGCACCCCGGTGGTCAAGGTTTTCGAGCACGCGGAGGCCCTCCTGGATCATGGTGTGGCTTTTGTCGCCGTCCAGATCCATGAGGACGCCGACGCCGCAGTTCGAGCGGTCTCGCCGGGGTCCAGGTGCCGGACGGTTTGGGGATGGCACGAGGGATGGGGGTGGGGAGGAGTGACCCATGGTCGCGTCGTGCGCCTTGTCGTATGTAGACCGCGTGTCGGCGGCAGCCGCGCTGAACGGCAGTTTTTAGCAATCCGTGTAAAGGGATACCATAGATGGATGGAAGAGATGTTAGTATCAAACTTCGATTTGGGGCAAAGCGCTTCCAGTCACCACTTCTTTACAAGAAAGCGCTTCCAGAAATCTGTACCATTCTGGCATACCGTTCTTTCGTAAGACTTTTCGTTTGACTCGCAGCTTCCGATGGTCCCCTCGCCCGACCTGCTCCTGCACAACGCGCAGATCTACACTGTCGACGACCAGCGCCCGACCGCCACGGCCCTTGCCGTCCGCGACGGCCGGTTCGTCGCCGTTGGGAACGCCGACGAGATTATGGCGACCTTCCCCGAGGCTCCGCGGATCGACGCGGGCGGTCGTACCGTCGTGCCCGGATTTATCGACGCCCACGCTCACCTTCAGGAATTGGGACTCTCCCTGCACCGGGCCGACCTCACGGACGCATCGTCGCCGGACGCCGTCGTGGAGCAGCTACATGACTTTGCGGCCAGCCACAACTTGTCCGACGGCGCCTGGGTTCGGGGACACGGCTGGGACCAGACCGACTGGTCGCCCCCACGCTTTCCCACACGGGCCCCCTTGGACGCAGCCTTCCCCGAGCACCCCGTGTGGCTGACCCGGACGGACGTACATGCCGGATGGGCCAACACGGCCGCCCTGGAGGCCACCGTGGGGCTCAACCGACTCCGAGCGATGGGCGATCCGGACGCTGGGCACATCCACCGGGATGCCGACGGCCATCCCACCGGCGTGCTGATCGACGCGGCGATGGCGCTCGTCGAGGATCAGATCCCGCCGCCGACTGAGGCCGAACGGGAGCGGGCCCTGTCCGCGGCCCTCCGGCACACGGCGCGGCACGGCGTCACGGGCCTTCACGATGCGGGAGTGGACCTCAACACGATCCACCGCTTCCGAGACCTCATCGACGAGGACACGTTTCCGCTGCGGGTCTACGCTATGATCGACGGGCGTGGCGAGGCATTCGATCACTTCTGCGAACACGGCCCGCTGCATCACCCCTCCGGCCGCCTTGACGTCGCGTCCGTCAAATTCTTCGCCGACGGGGCGCTCGGGAGCCGGGGAGCCGCCCTGCTCGACGACTACGCCGACGATCCGGGCAACCGCGGCCTCCTCCTTCACGACGAGAACGACTTCCGGCGGCACGTGCAGGCGGCGGTCGGGTGCGGCTTTCAGGTAAATACGCACGCCATCGGCGACCGCGCGAACCGGGTCGTGCTGGACGCCTACGAGTCGGCGATGCAGGCCTGCACGGAGCCCGTTCGGCGGCCCCGCATCGAGCACGCTCAGGTCGTCGCCCCCGAGGACCGTCCGCGGTTCGGCGCCCTCGGCGTCATTGCTTCCGTCCAGCCGGGGTTTGCCCCCAGCGATCTGGACTGGGCGCCGGCCCGCCTCGGTCCCGAGCGGCTCGAGGGCGGGTACGCGTGGAAGAGCCTTGGGGAGGCCGACGCTCATCTCGCGTTCGGGTCCGACGCCCCCGTCGAACCCATCGACCCCATCCAGAGCTTCCACGCCGCCGTTACCCGCCAAACCGTCGAGGGGCACCCTGAGGGGGGATGGCGCCCGTCCGAATGCCTCTCTCGACCCGAGGCACTCCGGGCCTACACCCAAGGTGCCGCATACGCTGCGTTTCAGGAGGACGAAATGGGATCCATTGCTCCAGGCAAGCGAGCCGATTTCGTCGTACTTTCCCATGACCTTTTAACTATCCCGGCGTCTCAGCTTCTCGACACGGACGTCGTTGCGACGTATATTGATGGCGTGCCGGTCTACGCGCAGGATGACTGGCCGCGCCCGTAACGCCGTCCCGACTGTGTCGTGTCCACGCGATAGGAAAGCAAATCCGATAGTCATACGATCATTTTTCTCGTAAGTACATATCATTCAATGTCTTATCATTGAAGTATTTGGTGGCCCGAATTTGCCTGAAAGGAGACGAATCCTACGAGTTCTACGGATATTTTCGGATGGAATCCGTACAACGGGGCCTATTTGCCGCGTTCTGACGAAACCAACGGTTCCCCTTCCGATTCGAAGAGACGGTACCTTCGTCTCTGACAGGCTCTGCCTCCCCACCCCGTGAGGCGGTCGCCGCGTGGTCCCCATCGGGAATAATTCTCTTTCGCTCACTCACCGCACTTTGCCGATCGATCCATGGCTGATTCCTCTACGCTTACTCACCCTGATTCCGGAGAAGGCGTCCGAATGACGGACGTGTCTCAGAAGTCGGACTCCGCTCGCACCGCCGTCGCCGCTGGACGGATTCATCTGGGAGAGGAAGCGTTCCGCCGCGTCCGAGAGCACGACATCGAGAAGGGCGACGTGCTGACGACTGCCCAGATCGCTGGAATCATGGGAGCCAAACAGACCGACAAGCTCATCCCCCTCTGCCACGACGTAACGATCAACGGCGTCGAAGTCGACTTTACCTTCAACGAGGAGGAGCAAGCCATCGACATTCGCGCTTTCGCCAAATCCTTTGGCGTAACGGGAGTTGAGATGGAAGCACTCACGGCGGTCTCGATCGCCGCGCTCACGATTTACGACATGTGCAAGTCGGTCACCAAAGACCTCCGAATCGGGGACGTGCACCTGCGGGCCAAAACGGGAGGCCAGAGTGGCAACTGGAAAAGCGAACCGGAGCACGCCTCCTCGATGTCCTAATCCGCCCCTGGCCGTTGCTTCTCCGGTTCACATCGTCTCACCCGTTTCGTCCCCATGGCTTCCCCTGACGACCCCGACGCGTCTCTCGACCGGGTGGCGCGGTTCACGTCGTTTGCCACGGTCGGGGCCCTCGGGCTTACCCAGGACCTGACCCACGCCGTCCTGGAGAGCATCGGCGACATGGAGGGCAGCGATCCGGAACTGGTGGCCGAGGAGACGCTCTGTCTCGTGGCGACGGCCACGGCCCGCGCGGCCGAGGTGGGGCTGGAGGACGAGCCCGACTGTGCCTCCGTTGTGGTCGAGACGCTCCTCGACCTGCCGTTTACGTACCGAAACTACCTCATCGGCAAGGCGATGGTGGCGGAGGAGCGCCCGGAGTTGTCGGACGTGGCGGAGGAGGTGCATGGTCGCCTGCAGGGCAAGCGCGAGTTCTACATGACGCATCTGCCCGAGGGCCAATTTCCGGGACCGCACGCGCTACAGGACAAGATGGAGCTGTGGATGGGGCGCGTGAGTCCGCCGAAGCTGCCGGAGACGCCGCAGGAGCGCCTCGAGTCCCTGGGCCTCGTGGAGCCGACCGTCGCCCACCTCAAGCTCGTGCTCGCCTACGGGCGCCGGGGGGAACCGCCCCTGGCGACGAACGCGGACGGGACTGCGGAGTGATAGTCGGAACGAATCCCGATGGGCATGTCCACCGAGCCGGCGCGCACTTTAAGGCCGACGCGCACTTTAAGAGTGTGTTTTGATTTTGGGTCGGATCGCGAGAGCGAGAATTGACGGAGCGAACATCGCACCCTGAACGAGGCCTGTATCCCGAAAGCATTCGGGACGGGTGAGTAAAGGGACGATTTGCAGCCCGTCACGGCCGCTCGGGGCGCGCAGCAGTGCGTCGCTACTCGCGGACGCGCGACT
>CAZMDV010000286.1:0-3932 GCA_964564875.1 uncultured Salinivenus sp. | reverse complement strand
AACGTGGGCCGTCTCTCGCCGAACGCGCCGCTCCTCGGCCAGCCGGCGACGCGGTAGCTCCGTCGACATCCTCTTCGTGCCTTTCAACAGAACACGTTCCCTCCAGTCATGGCATCTTCAAGTGGCACCTCGAATCGCATGTTGTATGCAGGCGGCGCTCTTCTGGCCGTGCTCCTGGTTGCTGGGGGGCTTGGTTGGCAGCTCGGATGGTTCGGGGGCGGGGAGGACGGCCTCCGCGTTGAGACCGAGCAGGCGGAGCGCCGCACCATCACGCAAACCGTGACCGCCTTCGGGCGCGCCCAGCCGGAAGTAGAGGTCACAATCAGCCCGGACGTGTCGGGGGAGATCGTGGCGCTTCCCGTGCAGGAGGGCGACGCGGTACAGAAGGGCGACCTCCTCGCCCGGCTGAAGCCGGACGACTACCGGGCGCAGCTGGAGCGCCAGGAGGCGCAGGTGTCCGAGGCGAAGGCCAATCTCGCCGAGCGCCGGGCCGACTCGGTGCAGACGCGCCGCACCTACGAGCGCAAAAAGGAGCTGTACGAGAAGGAGGTCATTCCGGAGAGCGAGCTTCAGAACGCCGAGTCCTCCTACAGGCAGGCGGTGGCGCGCCTCCAGTCTGCACGCTTTCGGGTCGAGAGCGCCCGGGCGAGCCTGCAGGACCAGCGCGAGCAGCTCCAGAAGACGCGCCTCTACGCCCCGATGGACGGGACGGTAAGCAAGCTGGAAGTTGAGGTGGGCGAGCGCGTGGTGGGGACCCGCCAGCGGTCCGGCACGGAGATGATGAATATCGCGCAGCTCGACCAGATGGAGCTGGAGGTCGACGTGAACGAAAACGACGTGGTAAACGTCGCCAACCGCGATACAGCCTCGATCGAGGTGGACGCCTACCCCGACCGGGCGTTTCGGGGGGTCGTGACGGAGATCGCAAACTCCGCCCGCATCGAAAATCAGGGCAGCCAGCAGCAGGTGACCAACTTTCCGGTCACGATCCGGGTGCTTGGCAATCCGAACACGGGCCCCGCCGCCGCCCGGTCGAGCGGGGGCATCTCGCGGCCCGAGCAGCCCGCGGACGCAAAAGAGGGCCCCGTGCTTCGCCCCGGCATGAGCGGGTCGGTCGACATTTACACCGCGACCGTGGAGGACGCCGTGGCCGTCCCGATTCAGGCCGTGACCGTCCGCGACTTCAATGAAGTGGGACCGGACGCGGAGGCCGACTCAAGTGCAAAAAGCGGCGGCGATCAGGAGGATCTCCGTCGGGTCGTCTTCGTCGCCGAGGCCGATACGGCCCGGATGGTGGAGGTGAACACGGGCATCGCCGACGACACCCACATGGAAGTCCAGGCGGGCCTCAACGGCGGGGAAAATGTCATTACGGGGCCCTACAAGGCCGTGAGTCAGGAGCTCGAACCTGGAACCAAGATCCAGACGGACTCCGGGAGTGGGGCGAGTGGGCAGGTCGTTGCGGCGTCCCAGTAGTGTCCCCTGCCCCGAGCGCGTGATTGCCTGCACGAACCACCCTCAAGTACAATGGAACTGTCCAGTAGCAACGGCACGGCCGGCGACGCTCCGGAGCGGGCGCTCATCGAGGTCGAGGACCTGACGAAGCGCTACATGATGGGAACCCAGGAGGTGTGGGCCCTCGACGGCGTGACACTCTCGATCGAGAAGGGCGAGTACGTCGCCGTCATGGGGCCGTCCGGCTCCGGCAAGTCCACGCTCATGAACATGCTCGGCTGCCTGGATACACCCACGGGCGGGACCTATCACCTGCGGGGCGAGGACGTGAGCACCTTCTCCGACAACGACCTCGCCGAGATTCGCAACCGGGAGATTGGGTTCGTCTTTCAGACGTTCAACCTGTTGCCGCGCGTGAACTGCCTGCGCAACGCCGAGCTCCCGCTCATCTACGCCGGCATGTCGAAGCGCGAGCGCCGCGAGCGAGCAGCCGAGGTGCTCGAGAGTGTGGGCCTCGGCGACCGACTCGACCACCGGCCCAACGAGCTCAGCGGGGGCCAGCGCCAGCGTGTGGCCACGGCGCGGGCCCTCGTGAACCGGCCCTCCCTTCTCCTCGCCGACGAGCCGACCGGCAATCTCGACACGGAGACCGGCGCGGAGATCATGCAGCTCCTGGAGGCGCTCCACCGTCGGGGCAACACGATTCTGGTGGTCACCCACGAAGAAGACATCGCCCGTCACGCCCGGCGCATCGTCCACCTCCGCGATGGCAAGCTAGAGCGAGACGAATCGGTCGACCAGCCGGTGCTGGCAGGCGAAGACATTGTCCTCGAGAACGGGTCGGCCCCCTCGTCGTCTCCGTGAGCCGACGATCGCTAGGCAGCAACCGAGCTGCAGGCGAGGACTCGTCTCGCGAGGCGGCCCGAACGGTCGCTCGGGACGAGAGCCGCGTACCGCCGACGTGGCCTTCACTCTCCGCACCGAGAACACCTGGGGCGACGGTGTCATGTCAGGCCTTGCAACGTCGGATTCGCTGCCGCGGGGCGATGCGCTGACTCCGATTGGGGACGGCAGGCGACACCTGCCTTCGAAAGCTCCAGCGGTCGTCTCACGCCCCGGGTCGAACGGCGGCTCCGTCCCCAATCTCCGCTACGGACGGCACAGGGAGTGGGAAACGACGGTCGACTGATCTCCGCTACAGGCATTGGGTCCCTCGATTGGAAACCGCCAACGGGCGAGATGCCTGCTCTCGCCCTGAGGGCACGTCACCGCTGGTTATGAGCTCGGACTGACCCCCTTTCCTTCGACACGTATGCCCCGTCTACAAGCTCACCACGTTGTTTCTCTCGCTCTTGCCTCCCTCATTCTGGGAGCAAGCGCAAGTCTCGACGCTGCCCAGGCGCAGCCGGCCCCCTCGAAGACCTTACGCGGGCGGGTGGTGGACGCGGAAACGGGCAAACCGCTGCCCCAGGCCAATCTCCGCATCGCGGACGCGTACCAGGGCACCATTACGAACGTGGAGGGTCGGTATACCCTCGAGCTCGACAGTCTGCCGGTCACCGTCGTCGTGCGCTACGTGGGATACGAGACCGCCCGGCGCCGCATCACGACCGACACCGATCCCCGGCAGACCTTCCGCCTGACGCCCTCGACCGTGCGGATGGAAGAGGTCGTCGTTACCGGCACGGGGAATCCCGGAGAGACCATCATGCAGCGGGTCATCGAGCGCAAGCAGGAGTGGTGGCCGGGGCTGCAGAGCTACAAGGTGGCGGCCTACACCCGAGTTGCACTGGCGAGCGACACCACGATTGCCGCTATCGCGGAGAGCCAGACAACCGCGTTCTGGGACGCGGGGCGAGGGACCCGCGAGGTGGTGCGCTCCCAGCGCGGCACCGCCAACCTGCGGGACCTCCCGACCCTCCCGGCCGCCTCGGCGGTTCTCAACCTGTACGGGGACAACGTTGAGGTTTTTGGCAACCGGCTCGTGGGGGTGACCCACCCCGACGCGCTGGACTACTACGACTTCACGCTCGACACGACGCGGGCCATCAACGGGCAGCGCGCGTTTCGCATTCGCGTGGCGCCGCAGAGCCGCCTCTCGTCGACCTTCCGGGGGACCGTGACCGTGCTCGACAGCACCTACGCCTTGCTAGAGGCGAAGCTCCGCCCTACGGCCTCCCTGGGCACGTCGCGTGTGCTGAAGGAGGTCGACATCACCTTCGAGCAGCAGTTCTCGAACTTCGGCGGCCCGTACTGGCTCCCGGTCGACTTCCGGGCGCGCCGCGAGCTCGACGTGCAGGTGTCGGCCCTGATCTCGCTCTCGAACGTCAGCATCCAGCAGGTGAGCCGCCTGAGCGACTACCAGATCAACGTGCCGGTGCCGGACTCCCTCTACAATGACACGACCGACCAGGCCGTGATGGCCCCCGACAGCCGTGCGCTCACCGGGCCGGACCTTGAGGGCAAGCTGGATTCAC
>CAZMDV010000285.1:0-3986 GCA_964564875.1 uncultured Salinivenus sp. | reverse complement strand
TTTCCCCCGGGGAGATGCTGGAGCGTCTGAGTCACCGACTCGATCTGCTGAAAGGGGGGTCCCGCGATCGACCGGCGCGACATCAGACGCTGCGACAGGCGATCGCCTGGAGCTACAATCTCCTCGACGAGCAGGAGCAAGCCTTTTTCCGGCGTATGGCGGTGTTCGTGGGGGGAGGCACGCTGGAAGCCGCGGAGACAGTAGCGAATGCATACGAAGAGATCGCCCTCGACGTCGTCGACGGCGTGGCGGCGCTGGTGGATCGGAACCTGCTCCGTCGGGAGGACGGACCGAATGGAACGTCTCGCTATGTGATGCTGGAGACGATCCGCGCGTACGGGCTGGAGCGTCTGCAGGCCGAGGGGGAAAAGGCGACCACGCGACAGGCCCACGCCGACTATTTCCTTGCTCTGGCAGAGACGGCCGAGCCGGAACTGACGGGGCCGAAGCAGGGACACTGGCTGGACCGGCTGGACGCCGAGCATGACAACCTCCGGGCCGCGCTCTCGTGGACCGAAGAGACGGAGAACACCGAGATGGGACTCCGGATCGGGGCCGCCCTGTGGCGATTTTGGGCCGTCCGGGGGCACCTGCGTGAAGGATGTCAACGGCTTCAGCGCTTGCTGGATCGACCGGCGGCCCAACCCCGGACGAAGGCCCGAGCTCGGGCACTGAACGCGGTCGGGACCCTTCTCCACGAAACCTCTAGTTTTGACGAGGCGCGGACCCGACTGGAAGAAAGCCTTTCGATCTGGCGCGACCTTGGAAATGAGTCCGAGATGGCAACGACACTGAACAACCTGGGCTGGGTGGCCTTGCAGACGGGCGGCTACGACCAGGCCCAGGCCCAATCAGAGGAGGCCCTGTCGCTGTGTCGTCAGCTTGGCACAGACCGGGACATTGCCCTCTCGCTCAACAATCTTGGATGGGTGGCCCTGTATCGGGGCGAATTTGACACGGCCCGCTCGCTGTACCGAGAAAGCCTCGACCTCCGGCGCGAGTTGGGCGAGCAGCGAGGCACTGCGTTTGCCCTTACGAATCTGGCGTGGGCCGAGCGACATCGAGGGGAGTACGAGCGCGCCGAGAGCCTGCTGGAGGAGGCGCTGGACATCCTTCACTCGTTGGATGACAGGCAGCTAATCGGCTGGGCGCGTAACATCCAGGCCCTTGTGGCCTACGATCAGGGGGCCTTCGAGCGGGCAGACACGGCTGCGTCGGACAGCGTGTCCCTGTTTCGAGAGGTGGGCAACAAAGAAGGAATTGCCTATTCGCTTTGCACGCTGGCGGACGTGACCCGGGCCCGGGGCGACACCGAACGAGCAAAGCGGAGCGTGGACGAGGCTCATTCGATCGCCCACGAGATCAACGACCAATGGGATCTAGCCTGGACAGTCTGGATTCAGGGACAGATTGCGTACGACGAGGACAACGCCGCGCAGGCGCTGGAGTTGTATGAAGAGAGCCTTTCGATCTGGGGGGAGCTCGACGCAAAGTGGGGCGTCGTCGTCTGTCTGGAGGCCATCGCACGGGGCCGCTACGCCGCTACCCCGGACGAGGCCGTTCGGCTTCTGTCCGCCGCCGACGCACTGCGCGACCGCATTTGTGCCCCCCGCCCCCCGACCGCCCAGGACGAGTATGAACGGCTCGTGGCCATGCTTCGGGAAACGCTCGATGAAGAGGCCTTTCGGGAGGTATGGACGGAGGGGCATGCGATGGAGGTCCGTGACGCCGTTGCCGTCGGGCTGCGGAACTCGTGATGCCAATTGCGAGACATCCGAAGTCTCCGCAGACTTCGGATGTCTTGTGGGTTGTGATGTATTCGTGGAACCGGCCCATCGTTGTGTTCAGGGCACTCCTTCGGCATCTGCCGGGTCAATATTCTGGTTGACGCGGAACAGGTTGTCGGGATCGTACTCGGCCTTGAGTCGGGTCAGTCGGTCGTAGTTGGGACCGAAGGCCCTCTGAACGGTCTCCACCCCGTCCTCCAGAAAGCCGGGAAAGTTGAGGTACTCGCGGCCCTCGGTGAACCGTCGCATGTCTTCGATACAGTCGCGGGTCCAGGCGACGTTGGCCTCATCCTCTGCGGGGTCTTCCCAGTTTGCCTCCACGCCGAGGAGAAACGGAGCGTCTCGATTGGCGAATGCGGTATCCGTGACGTCGACGTCGGCAATCGCTCCTCCCAGCTGCCAGACATCGACCGTCGACAGGGGCGAGGGTGCGGCGTCGGCCCAGTGCTTGATCTGATGGATCGCGGCATCTGAGAGTTCAGGGAGGTACAACGATTTCCAGTAGTAGCGCATTCCGTCGGGATAGTCCGCATCCAGCAGTTGCTGGAACTCGACGTACGGCATCCGCCCACTAACGTCGGCGATCGGCTCGGCGAACTCTCGGAGGGGAGCCAGGGCGGACTCCCCTTCGGCGGCAGGACCTGCATAGCAGCTCATAATGCCAAACTTCTGCTCGTGCACCCACTCTTGCGGAAACAGCTCCTCCTCCGGAAGTTCGCCGGCGAAAACGAGGGTGCTGATCTCGTCTGGAGCGTCCGCGACGAACTCGCGGTGGGCCTTCAACACCTCACCCAGGCGATCGCTTGGATAGAAGACGAGGCAGGTGGCCACGTCGGGCCCGACCGCATGGAGGTCGAATTCGAAGGCCGTGACGACACCGAAGTTGCCCCCGCCGCCCCGAAGGCCCCAGAAGAGGTCGGGGTTCTCGTCTGCGCTGGCCCGGACGAAGGATCCGTCGGCCGTGACGAGGTCGACCGAGCGCAGGTTATCGCAACTGAGGCCGTACTTGCACCGAAGATGGCCAATGCCGCCGCCGAGCGTGAGGCCGGCCACGCCCGTGTCCGAGACCACCCCGCCCGGCGTAGCCAAGCCGAACGCCTGCGTCTCGTGATCGACGTCCGCCCACGTAGCGCCCGCCTGCACCCATGCGGTCCGAGCCTCCGGATCGACCCGAACCGCGGTCATGGCCGAGAGGTCGATGACCAGCCCCCCGTCGCACACAGCCGTGCCCGCGACGTTGTGGCCGCCGCCGCGCACCGACACGAGCAGCTCGTGCTCGCGGGCGAAGCGGACCGCCTCGATGACGTCGGCAACCCCCGCGCATTGGGCGATGAGCGACGGCCGCTTGTCGATCATTCCATTCCAGACCTGACGGGCGGTGTCGTATGGATCTTGGTCTGGACGAAGGAGAGAACCGTGTAGCGTATCGTCGAACGATGCGATGGTGCTCTCTTCGAACGCAATTGTGTCGTGTCCGAGCGTCGTTGCCTGCAGGCGGTTCATGGTATATGCCGATCAGGGGTTGAAACACCGAATTGGCCCTGAGCCGCTGCTAAGAGGGATCCGCTTTTTCGCACGGTCTGGTTCAACGTGCCCTTAGAGCCTGCAAACGCCGATTCTACTCAACCCCTGATTCGCATGGTATGTGTACTTTGAGTGTGTCTGGCCTTGGGATCGAAACGGAGCGATTCCTGCGAAAGACTCGGAGGTCTCCGAGCAGCGACCGCAGGCTCGCCGTCGTCCTTCATGCTCCATTGCGTAAAAGAGGAATCTAACACGACATCCCTCGGCCCTGGACCTACAGTGAACCATCTCCCCACGGACAAGGAGGGGGCGGCGACAGGGACTCGATTCTCGCGGAGTATCCGGGCGGAGGGGGCCGGTCCGCCAGAGCGGCTCGTACCGATGTCCGGTCACAGAGAGGTCCTCTGCACTGGCTGCCCGACGTGGACCGCCTTCATAAAAAAACGCCGCCGCCTCCCGGCTAGGCCGAGAGACGACGGCGCAATGCTGAGGGCGAGCCGGAATGGATCCCCCATTCCACATTCCGAGTTAGGCTTCGACGGTCGCGGCCCCGTCGCCGCCGACACTGGCGTCCACGGCGGCCAACTCCACGGACTCGAACGTGAGCCCGTCTTCCGCCTCGGCCAGCTCGATGCGGACGGTGTCGCCGTCCTCGATCGTGCCGTCGAGGAGCGC
>CAZMDV010000284.1:0-4003 GCA_964564875.1 uncultured Salinivenus sp. | reverse complement strand
GTGAAAATTAGTAGACTGGAAAATTTGGGGCGCTCGTGCCTCCGATGAGGGCGGCCTGCATTGCGACGCCCGGCACGCGTCGGAAGCGGGGACAATGGACGGCGGACGGCCAACAGCCGTACTCGCGTGAAAAATCAGTAGTTGTAGCCTGTCGCTTCGGCCTCGGTGGCCTCCACGCCGAGGCTGTTGGTGATTCGGTTGACGAAGTTGAAGTAGGAGGTGACGAGGACGATGTCGAGCACGGCGCGGTCGGACCAGCCGGCGTCGCGCAGGGTGTGGACATCGGCTTCGCTCATGGCCCCAGGGGAAACGGTGAGCTTCGTGGCGATGTCGCACGCTGCGCAGAGTTGATCGTCGAGTTCGTCGAGGGCGGTGTGGTCGTCGGCCAGTTGCTGCACGCGGGCCTCGTCGCGCCAGTAGGCCTGGAGCGCCTCGGCGTGGTGGCGCACGCAGTAGTCGCACCCGTTGGCGGCGGAGACGACGACGGCGATCGCCTCGCGGTCGGCCCGGCTGAGGGGAGAGGAGCCAAACAGGACGGCGTCGTAGAGGTCGAGATGCTCCTTCAGCGCCGCCGGATTTTGGCTGTGCACCTTCAGCACATTGGAGACCTTGCCGCGCTTTTCGGCAATCGTGTCGTAGAGGTCTTTGAGGTCGCCGGTGGCGTCAGCGGGCTCGATGACGTCGATCCAGGCCATGGGGCTAGGGGGGTTATGGAGGAGGGGGAAGAAGGGAAACCTGCTTGTCCAGTCTCGACAGGGATCCCATCGTTACGACGTGGGGCGACAAGACGCGATGCGTCGGTCCGCGAGGGACACCCAGGGCCCACTACGCAGCATCCGACGATCCGGTGGGAACCTGAAGATCGGCCAGCCGGTCCGCCAGGTAGTTCTCGACGATCAACGAACCGATGTTGAGCGCCGAGGTGGCGGCGGGGGAGGCAGCGTTGATCACGTTCACGACGCGGTCGGTCTCGCGAATGAGAAAGTCGTCGACGAGCGTGCCGTCGCGGCGGAGCGCCTGGGCGCGCACCCCGGCCCACGGCGCGGTGAAGTCCTCCAGTTCCACCTCCGGAATCAGCTGGCGGGCGGCCCGGAGGTACACGCGTTTGCTCATCGACTGCAGCAGCTCGCGGAGGCCCTTCTGCCAGTGCCGGGCGGACAGCCTCTGGAATCCCGGGTACGTGAGAATCTCCCACAGCTCTGCCCAGTTGACGTCGGTGAGCCCGTAGCCCTCTCGCGCAAAGGCCAACACCGCACTCGGCCCGCACTCCAGGCGCCCATCGACCGTCGGGGTGAAATGAACCCCAAGGAAGGGGAAGGCCGGTTCCGGCACCGGATAGATGAGGCGGCTGCAGAGCGAGCGCCGTTCCGGCACCAGCTCGTAGTATTCGCCGCGGAACGGCACGATCTTCGTGTACAGGTCCTGCCCGCTCATTTCGGCGATGCGGTCGGCGTAAAGCCCGGCACAGTTGACGGCGTGCCGGGCCTGCACGGCCCCGGCCGTGGTGTCGACCGTCACGTGGTTCGGGGTCACGTGGAGGTCTCGGACCTCCGCCCCGGTCCGCACCGGGTGGCCGCGGTCCGTCACGGCGGCGGCCAAAGCGCGGGCCACGGCCTCGTAGTCGACAATGCCGGCACCGGGCACTTCCAGGGCCGCCACGCCCTGCACGTGGGGCTCGCGCTCGTGCAGCTCTTCCTCTCCGATGGGCGTGCACGCCACCTGATTCGCGCGGCCCTTCGCCTCGATTTGTTTCAGTCCCGGCACCTGGCTCTCGTCGGTGGCCACTACGAACTTGCCGCACATCTCGTAGTCGACCCCCTCGCGCTCGCAGAATTCGATCAGGGCGCGCTTGCCCTTGCGGCAGTTCTCGGCCTTCAGCGATCCGGGCTCGTAGAACACGCCCGAGTGGATGACCCCCGAGTTGTGGCTCGTCTGGTGGGCGGCCACCTGCGATTCCTTTTCCAGAATGACGACGGACGTGTCGGGGTACTGCTCGGTGAGGCGGGAGGCCGTGGCGAGGCCGACAATTCCACCGCCGATGATTGCAACGTCGTAGGTAGGCATGAGGTAGTGTGCAATGCGGCGAAAACACGAATCCCAAGATCGGAGACTCCGGCAACACCTCGACAACTGAGGCCCGCAGAGACAAGGTGGGGCGAATCAGACGGCGTCCCCCACCGGGAGGAGTGACTGAAGCCCCAAACTGTGCCGGGGACGTTTGCTTTCTAGGGTCTCACAACGAAGAGGCAACACCCGTGCCCGCGGAGAGTTTAGGCGGCGCGTACTCATCATAGCGTCTTCACCGGCCATGTCCCGCCGACTCCCCCTCTTCTGCATTGCGGCGAGCCTCGCCATTGGGGCAGGTCTGCTCGCTGCCGCTGGCTGTACCGACACGGAGGCCTCCTTTTCCACCGGCGCGACCGACACGCTTTCGGCGTCGGGGTCCGTTTTCGACGTGCGGTCGGTGACGCTCGACGCCCGGAACCGCCCCGACTCCAGCCTGCTCGTGCGGCTCCGCGACCTCGGCGTCACGCACATTACCCTGGTGTCGTTCGGGTGGCAGGAGGCGGCCGACGCCACGGGAATCAGGGTGGACACCAGCGATGGGTGGTACAGCGAGTCGCACCATGGCATCCGCACCCTCGCCCGCCAGGCCGACGCACTGGGAATGGGGGTCATTCTCAAGCCGCACCTCTGGGTGGGCGGGTACGACGAGGAGCAAGATCGTAGCGAGATCGGCTTCGACACCGAGGCCGACTGGGCCAGGTGGGAGGCCGACTACCGACGCTTCCTCATGCTCTACGCCCGTCTCGCCACGGAGGTGAACGCCGACATCCTCGTGCTGGGCACCGAGCTGACGCGGGCAGCGACCGAGCGGCCCGACTTCTGGCGCACTCTCGCGTCGGACGTGCGCACCGTCTACGACGGAAAGCTGACCTACGCGGCCAACTGGCACAAGGCCTACAAGCAGGTCCAGTTCTGGTCGGCCCTCGACTACGTGGGCGTGCAGGCCTACTTCCCGCTCACCGATGCCGAGTCGCCCTCCCTCTCGGCCCTCCAGGACGGCTGGCGCAGGCACCAGAAGGCCCTCGCCCAGATGCACGAGCGCACCGGGCGCCCTGTGCTTCTTACGGAGGTGGGATACCGCAGTGCCACAGGCGCCGCCGAAGCGCCCTGGGTGTGGCCGAAGCGCGACGACGGCGCGACGCCCGACTCGACTCTTCAGGCCCGCTGCTACCGAGCTCTCCTCTCAACAGTGGGGCGCGCGCCGTGGCTGAAGGGCGGTATTATCTGGAAGTGGCACCCGCCGTCCGAAGTCGACGGGCCAACTGCCTTTACTCCACAGGGCAAGCCCGCCGAGGCCGTGCTGCGCCGCTGGTTTACGGCCTCCGCTCCCCGGGGAGGGCCGTGAGCCGGGCGTCATTGGGCTCCATCGTGTCCCCGCACAACGAGAAGCCGGCGTCGCGAACGGTTACGGATCGGCCCCGATCGTGCCTTCGGGGAGAGACCGAGCGGCCCGGTCCCCGATCCGACCGCAGTGCTCACACCCCACCTCGCACGGGTCCCGCCGGGACTCGCAGACGGCATTCACGACGAGCCCAACCGATCCCCAGAGCAGCTTCTGGCCCTGACTCAGTTGAGGCGAGTCTCCAGACCGGGACGGCCGTAAATGGGACGGACTGTCAGCGTGTGGGCCTGACGGACGTCCTCGCGGAGGGGGCGATAGGGGTTGAGCCGAGAGGGAGCCTGAGAGTCGTTGACCCGAGGGGAGCGGGCTGAGTCCCGCAGTTGCGCCTGGGCCGTCGGGCCTCCTCCACTCAGCAACAGAAGCAGACCGACGAGCACTCCTGCGCCCCTGCGAAGAACCTGTTGAACCATGGGGGTGACGACGGTGCGGCGAGAGAGCATCGGCGTGTCGGGACTCTAGTCGCCCGAAGGGACGCAGAAGTAACGACGCGTCGCGCCCGGTGGCCTCCCCGCCGCCCGATGCTTACCTTGCTCG
>CAZMDV010000283.1:0-4003 GCA_964564875.1 uncultured Salinivenus sp. | reverse complement strand
TGGGAAGACATGCGCCGCAAGCTGAAGGAGTACTTCGACGTAGGCGTTGACATCGTCTGGGTGGTTGAGCCGTCCAACCGGGCCGTGCAGATCTACCAGGGGGTCGACGACGTGCGAACGCTGGAGGCGGGAGAGACGCTCACCGGAGACGGTCCCCTCGATGGATTGACGATCGACGTGGCGGCCCTCTTCAAGACATAATGCCGAATGCGAGGTTCGTACTTTACGCCGCCTCGGCCAGCGCCTCCGGCAGTCGCTCAGGGAGGCCGCCGAAGCTCCCGTTGCTCATGAGGAGCGCTACGTCGCCGGGCTGGAGAGTGTCCACCAGCGTAGGGAGGACGACGTCCACGTCCTCGAACGTTTCGGCGGGGGTGCCGCGGTCGCGGATCGTCTGGACCACGGCGTCTGGGTCCAGCATCGCGTCGGGATCGTCGTTGTGGCGCACCGGCGGGGCCTTGAGGAAGACGCGGTCGGCGGCGTCGAAGGCCGCGCCGTAGTCGGCCTGAAAGCGGGCGCGTCGGCTCGTGTTGGACCGCGGCTCAAAGATGGCGACGAGCCGACGGTCCGGATGGGCGGTGCGGACGGCCTGCACGGTGACAGCGACGGCGGTGGGATGGTGGGCAAAGTCGTCGATCACGAGCACGTCGTTGGGGCGGCCGCGTACCTCTTGCCGCCGCTTCATGCCCTCGAACGAGGCGAGGCCCGCCGCGATCTCGGGGAGCGACACGCCTTCTCGGTGGGCAAGGAGGGAGGCGGCCAGGGCGTTCTCCACGTTGTGCCGGCCGGGGAGGGGGAGCCGCACGTCTTCGCTTTTCCCGTTCATCCGCAGCGTGAAGACCTGTTCTGCTGCGGTCGTCGTCAGGTCACTGGCACACACGTCGTTGCTCGGGTCGAAGCCGTAGGTGCGGACCGTCGCGCTGGTGTGGTCGGCGAGGGCGCGCACGTCCGGGTCGTCGCCGCAGAGGGCGAGGAGACCGTCGGTGTCGAGTAGGCCCACGAAGTCCTGGAAGGACGCCCGGTAGTCGTCCCGGTCCACAAAGATGTCGGCGTGGTCGAACTCGACGGAGCTAACGACGGCGGACTGCGGCCGGTAATGCATGAACTTCGGCCGCTTGTCGAAATAGGCGCTGTCGTATTCGTCCCCCTCCACCACAAACGGCGCGTCCGATCCCAGCGCGTAGCTCTGCCCGGTGTTCTCCATCACCCCGCCCACGAGGAAGCCGGGATCCCGTCCGGCGTGCCGGAAGAGGTGCACGAGCAAACCCGTGGTCGTCGTCTTGCCGTGCGTGCCGGTGACGACGAGGGGACGGCGGGCGTCGGTCAAGAAGCAGTGGGCCAGCGCCTCAGGAAACGACTGCTGCGGGAGGCGCTCTTCGCGGGCAAAGGCGGCCTCCGGATGGGTCGGGGTGCAGGCGTTGCCCACCACGGTAAGGTCCGGGGCCGGGTCGAGGTGGGCCGGATCGTACCCTTCCTGCACCGGAATGCCCCGCTCGGCGAGATGGGTGCTCATCGGCGGATACACGCCGTCGTCGGTCCCCCGCACGTCCATGCCGGCCTGATGGAAGAGGCCCGCGAGCGCGCCCATGCCGGTGCCACAGATGCCAATGAGGTGCACGTCGTCGATCTCGGCGGGCGGGGGCACGTCGGGACGAGGAAACCGCCGGAGGGAAGCGTCCGGCAACTCGTCGATGGAGCGGGGCATGAGCGGGACAGGGGCGAGCGGCTATTCGTCCTCGGACGACTCCGGAGACGACCGATGGGCCATCTCAGACATTTCGGCGGCGACGACGGACTCATCTTCCGCCGCGTTTTGTTGTAGGACCGTTTTTTCCAGGTCGTCGGCCTCGGCGGCCGTAGGGGTCTCGAGGGCCTCCTCCGAGACCATGCCCAGCTCGCGGGCCCGCTGGAACCACTGCTTGCGGGCCAGGGCCTGCATGTCTTCCACCGAGTCGGCCTCGTCCACGATCTCCAGGCCCAAGAGCGTCTCGACGACGTCCTCCATGGTGACGACCCCCGCCACGCCGCCGTATTCGTCCACCACGAGCGCGATGTGCTCCAGGCGGTCGAGCAGGCGCTCCAGCAGATCGGGAAGGGGCAGCGTCTCGTGGACCACAAGAATGTCGCGGGCCATCTCTTCCAGGGTGACGTCGAACTCTTCCTGAGCGGCCCGCAGCAGCATCTCGTCCTTCAGCACGTAGCCAGTAATGTCATCCGGATCGTCGTCGTACACCGGAATGCGGGAGAAGCGAAACTCATCGTACTCCTCCACCACGTCGCCAATCGTCTCCTCTTCGGGCAGGTTGAAGATAACCGTCCGCGGAGTCATCACGTCCTTCACCCGCAGTGAGTTGAAGCGGAAGAGGTTCCGCAAGATGCGGGATTCCTTCTCCTCAAAAAGGCCCTCTTCCTCGCCCAGCTCGGCCATCGCGGTGAACTCCTCGCGGCTGAGTGCGGCCTCGTCCGCATCCCGCGAGAGCAGGCGCGTGAGGCCCTGCGAGAGCTTCACGAGCGGCCACATCAGAACGATGGTCCCTAGCAGTGCGCGCACCACCACGGGCGCGAGGGTTCTCCAGTATACGGCCCCCAGGGTCTTCGGAATGATCTCCGAGAAGATGAGAATGAGGAGGGTCAGAACCGCCGCCACGATGCCTGTGTAGGCCTCCCCAAAGACGATCGCGGCCTGGGCCCCCACGCCCGCCGCGCCCACCGTGTGGGCAATGGTGTTCAGGCTCAAGATCGCCGCCAAGGGACGGTCGACGTTCTCCTTGAATTGATGCAGCCGCTCGCCCACGACACTGCCCTCGCGCTCCAGTGCCGCCACGTACGAGGGCGTTACGCTCAACAGCACGGCCTCCATGATGGAGCACAGGAAGGAGACGCCGATCGCCAGCGCAACGTAAAGAACGAGTAAGCCCATTCGGGACGGAAGGGAACAAACAAGAATCCAGCAGGCCGGGGCCGGTTCGAACAGACGCAGGCCGTCGTCTGTCGAGGGACCGGAACACGTGCAGCGTTATCTCAGGATTAACAATAAATGCAGCCTGCCCGGTTCGGTTTCTCAGGGAAAGAACAGACTGAGTAGACGGATTCCCTGTTCCCTAACGGAATGGCCCGGGACGATGAGGGCTCGATCCGGAGTAGGAAGCACGGAGAGCCCCGGGGAACGACCCCAACGGACCCGGCCCCGGCGCCTCAGGCGTCGGAGTCGACCCGTGCACCGCTTCTGTGCGTTCGGAGCGCCCCGATTCGGCCTCCGGCCAGTACGTGAGATCGCGGTCGATGAGGGACGAAAGGTGACGGACCTCCTCCGCGACGGTCTCGCGGAGCACGGCCATCGTGTCGGCGGACAAGGAGGGGGGCGCCGTCTTCTTGCTGTTGATGCGGACGAGAAGTTTTCGGAGCGCCATCAGCGCTGCGCGTTCCCACTGGGTCCACTCGCCACCGTCCGCGGTCCGGCTGCTTACAAACTGCGTGAGGGATGTCTGGGGGACGGTAGAGCAGGGCCTAGAACCACTCGAAGTAGTCCTTGGTCGCCTGGGCCGGGGGAAACGAGGTGCCGCCGTCGGGCTCCATGTCGATGAGCCGGCGGGCCTTTTCGTAAACGGGGCTCGTGTCCACGATGAGATCGTCGGACACGACGACTTTTACGCGCGATCCCGCCCACCGTGCCGAACAACTGTTCCACGTCCGTCCCGAGGCAGCCAATCTCCCGGTACTGGAGGGGGCGAGGGTCCCGGCACCGGTCAGGGACGGGGCGGCCCATCACGCGCTCGGCCTGAAGCTCCCAGGCCGTCCGGAAATCCTCTGCCGTCTCGTCCAATAGTGCGGCTCCTCCGGGCGGAAAAGGCAAATCTGGTCAGGGTCGCGGAGATGGCAGCTCAGCGAGATCGGCCCGCACCGGGGGGCACGAGAAAGAAGGTGGAAACGGAGGGAGGTACATCCACATGAGCGACAAAGCGCATTTGGGAGGCTAAAGGAACCGGTCTCGCCAAATCCGGAGGAC
>CAZMDV010000282.1:0-4006 GCA_964564875.1 uncultured Salinivenus sp. | reverse complement strand
TGATCCGGCCATGCCTGCTTCAAACGTGCAGTCTAGTCCATATTCCTCGGCGTAGAGGACCCCATGCAGATAAAGCAGGTATCCGATGTCACCAGGCCTTGGCTCGTGCCGAATTGCTACGTCATCGGGAAGGTTTCTCATCCAACTGAGGACGGAGCAATTCTGGAAAGACGGGAAATGCTGTAGTGGTGCGGCATAATGTGGACGCTCACCTGAGCTGGGCATGGGAAAACGTTCGTCCTAATTCATACCGCCCGAACGACTCCGTTCGACGAAGTTCCCGATCGCTCGTGTTGCCACTTTCGGCCAGCAGAATCGGACCGCTCTCCCGCAGGCGCATGGAAACGGCAACAGCCCGGGTCAGGTACAAATGGGTTATGTTGCGCTTGACAAACGCCTCTGTTGTTCACGCCTCCTCCTGAAGCCGAACCGTACCTTTCGTCCCGTCCACCTCAATCTGTTGTCCGTCTTCGAGTAGAGTCGTCGCCCGATCCAGGCCCACGACGCACGGCTTGCCGAACTCCCGCGCGACGACGGCGCCGTGCTGCAGGGCCCCGCCGACTTCGAGGACAATGGCAGCCGCGTTCACGAACAGGGGCGTCCAGCCGGGATCGGTCGTCGTGGCAACCAGCACGTCGCCCGTCTCGATCGGCTTCTCGTCGGCCGCGTGCAGAACCTTCACCGGCCCGGTCGCCACGCCGGGCGAAACGGGCATCCCGCTAAAGCCGTCTTCGGTCTCCTGCGACGGCGGGCGGAGGATGCGCCCGCGCGAGTCGATCACGGGCGGGAAGGACGTCACCTGTTCCTCCAGGCGCTTCAGAAAACGGGTCCGTTCCGCTCGCAGAGCGCGCAGGTCCAGAGACGGATCCTCGGCGGCCGCCGACAGGTCGTCGAATGTAAGGCCGAATACATCCTCGGGCGCGTCGAGACGCCCCTCGTCGGCCAGTCGGCGTCCCTCCATCAAAACGCGCTTGCGGACGGCGTGGAAGACGAGAAGGAGCTCGTGCTTTAGCGTATCCCGCGTGCCGGCAAACCGCTCGATCACCCGGTTCAGGCGCCGCAGCAGTGCGCGCCGGATGTCCCCAAGGCGACTCATGAGCGTCTCGTAGGCCTCGTGTCGTTCCTCCCGCAAGCGCTCGTGGGCCGCTTGCGGATTGAAGTCCTCCTCGCCTGTGGCCATGGTGGCCATTTGCCGCAGGGTAATGGTCGGATCGTCGGCGTAGCGGGGCGTCGCCAGATCCATCTCGTCCGGCCCCCGGCATCCCCAGCGGTCCAGGAACCGATCCCAGTCGCGCAGAAACGCGTCCGGCAAATCGCGCCGTTCGATCCGCTCGGCCAGCCGGGAGAGGTCCTCGAAGTCCGCCGGATCCAGATGCTGGGCCAGCCGATGCAGCGCGATGCCCAGCTCGACGACCACGTTGCCCGGAAGGCCGCGCTTCAGCGTTGCGGCGAGCGCCTGTGATTCATCGGTCGGTCCGACCACGTAGTTTACCATTCGAAGGGCGACGAGGGCCGCGCCGAATGCCGGACCGGTGACCTGGAAGAAATGCCGGACGGTCGGCCCAAGGTACCGCCGCCGGAACGCGTCGAGTGGAAGACTGAAATCAACGGTCTCGCTCACCCAGCTCTCGAACGCGTCAACCTTTTGCCGATACGCGGCCTGGGCCCGGTCGGGGGCCAGAAGCACCCACAGCATCGACGCGATCATGCGCATCACGCGCCACAGAAATCGGGGAAGAACCGTCACCATCCGCAGGCGGACCCACGGCGGTCGGGTCGGGAGGCGGTACCGGTCGGCGTCGACGGTCGTTAGGATTTCTGCGATCCGCGCGTCACTCTCTTCGAATCCCTTTGCCGAGCGCTCGGGACTCACCAGCGTCACCAGCGCGGAGAGGTTCTGATACGCCCGGCCGCCGGCAAAGAGAATCGGTTTCTCGTCCGGGTCGAGCTCCAGTTGAACCGAACCCGAAAATCCATTTGGAGACTCCCGCCATGAACGTCTTCAGCCGGTCGAGCCCCATCGGGGAGATCGGCGCGTTGATCGTTGCGCCTTTCGCCATCCCGGTGTCGGCATAGAGGAGGCGTTGTTCACCGGGCTCCGTGATGAGCTCGGGTGGGAGGGGAACGTGGGTCGTGATCGGGCGGGCCTGAAGCACATGAAGCTGATCGCCGCTCTAGGCCGACTCGACGTCCACCAGATGCTCGTACAAGCTCTCGATGTGGCAGAGTTCGTCTGTGAGCTCGAGAAGGTGGGCGTCGCTGAGCGTCCGGTCCTCGGCGCGCGGTTCCTCCTGCTCCCGAATACCGCTCCCGGCATTCAGCCGCACGGAGACCGCTTTCTCCCCGGTCGTCGCCTCCACGAGGCTCCGCTCGACCTTGTTGACGACAAAGGGGTCGGCCGAGACGCGACCGTAAACCACGGACGGTCCGAGTCCCCAGTTCGCGTCGATCACGGCCTCGTCGTAGTCGTTCGTGACCGGGTTGAGCGAGAAGGTGACCCCGGCCACGTCGCTGTCAATCTGCTGCTGCACGACCACGGCGAGGCGCGGCGCAAGGTCGTCGAAGCCGTGCTCGCGCTTGTAGACGAGGATCCGGGCGTCCAGGCTCGACGCGGCGCAGTGTCGGATGGCATCTTTTAAGCCGTCCAATGGAACGCCCAACCGGGTCTCGTAGCCGCCGGCGAAGGAGGCCGATTTCAGGTCTTCTTCGGGGGAAGAAGAACGCACGGCAAAGCGTGCCTCTTCACTGCACCGGGTGGCGAGATCCTCGCGCAGGCGCTCCAGAGCACACTCCTGGGTCGTCGTCAGTGGGAGCGCTCGGCACCGCGCCTTCAGATCGTCACAGAGCGGCGGCCAGTCCTCGGGTGGAGTCTCCGTCAGCGCCGCCCAGGCGTCCGTCCCCGTGATCGTCTCGAACCAGGGCGCGAAGAACGCTGTGGGGAGAATGGCCCCTGGCGGCACCGGCACGTCCGTCGCGGCCATTCGAATGAGCGAGTGCCCTTTGCCCCCGACGGCGGCTCGCGAGGCTCGTTCTGGAGAGGGAAATGGAATAATCAAACGCCTATGACACCTCGGTCTGGGCTGACGGGGAGCAGCTGCGCAACGTATCGTGAAAATTCAGCCGCGTCGGGCTCTGGAACCAATAGGCAGAACTCAGGAGGTGACGTAGTCGGAATTTGGCAGCAGCCCGTCGTCGGCTGCAATGACGTGTTATTTTACACGTTGATCTGGAAGCGTTTGGTAGCCCGCTTGCTCGAAGTGCTGGTCAAATGCCAACGCTTCTTCTAATCCGCGCCGTTCCATTACGATGAACGAGATGCAGTCCGTAAGGGAGTATTGCTTGTCGGATCGATCCTGAAACCGACGCCAGCCAGCTCCGAAAAGCTCTTCGGTCACGTGAATCGCCTCCACTCGCGGGCTCTCAAGCATCCGCGTACCAATTTCGACTGCCTTTGTGTGATGGCCTCTGCTGTTGAAAAACGTCACCACCTCATCAAAAACGTAGGTGGTCGTGACAATCGATGATATATCGGGCAACGATGCCCTCCAGTGCTGGATCGCCTCCTCGTGGTGCTGGTCATCTGAGGCTTCCAACGCAATGAGGTATCCGGTATCCAAAAATACGCGGTTCATCCGCCGTAAAGGTATTGATCGTGGTTCGCCGAAGCATCTTCTGCTCCGCATGAGACTGGATCCTGGCCAAGTTTGGAGATCGGATCCGGCATCTCCTGCTTCGCCTCTCGAACCGGCTCAATGACAATACGGCCATTCTCGTCTCGGATCTCTACCTCTTCGGCATCCCCGAGCATTTGTCGAGGCACTGTGACTCCGTTCTCTCCAACTTCCACTTTCATAACGTAACGAAGAGTTGTCTTCAGAACTGTGGGTGAGCTTGAATGCCCCTTCTATCAATGAGGTCCGGGGAAGAAATCACAAACGGCGCAGGAGTGAACATAACGGCGGCGAGCTGACCTGTGCGTTCTGCCGGAGCGACGCGGAGGCGTCCG